>JBAQYH010000378.1:0-5041 GCA_049299935.1 Methylobacter sp.
GGGCATACCCTATCAATCGATGTCAGGCGACGGTGAAAATAATGTAGCCATGCAGATAGAAAAGGATCTCAAAGCGAAGAAAATCGACATGGTTATTCTGTGGGGACCTATGGCGGGCTATGTCGCGGCTCAAAGCCCGAAAAACAGTTATGCCATAATTCCGATGAAATCAACCCCGGACATGAAATTTGAATTTGCGATGGCGATGGGCGTCCGCAATGGGGATAAAGCGAGAAAAGAGACCCTGGACAAGCTGATAGCAGGCAAATCAGACAAGATCCAAGCCATCATGACGGGTTATAACTTTCCGCTGCTGCCGCTCCCTAAGCAGGCTATTCGTAAAGACGACGATTAATCGATTGATGATCCACAAAAGACACGAAAAAATGGCTGGGAGATGTAGCTTTTTTCGTGCCTTTCGCGGACAGTAAGTTATTTGCGATTAAACAACCCAACCAGGTACGCGAACCTGACCGCCCGTTCATGCGACAGCTGGTTCCACTGAAAACGCCACTTCCAGTTGCCCTCTATCGTGCCTGGGATATTCATCCGATGCTCAGAACCCAGCTCCAGAATATCCTGCATCGGGATTACCGCAAGATTTGCAACCGATGCCAAGGCCGCATGGATTAGAGCGCAATGCAGCGGCATTGCGGGATTGCCGAGATAATCGTAAATGTAATTTTTCTCGTTATTGCCAATACCCTGCACCCAACCCAAAGTCGTGTCATTGTCATGGGTCCCGGTATAAACAACGCAGTTTTTTTCATAATTATCAGGCAAATAAGGATTACGCGGGCCATCGCCGAATGCAAACTGCAAAATCTTCATGCCGGGTAAATCGAACTCATCTCTTAACGCCACGACTTCAGGAGTAATAATACCCAAATCTTCAGCAACCAGCGGAATCGATCCATGCTCTGCTTTTATTGCATTCAATAATGCCTTGCCGGGCGCCTTAACCCATGCTCCATTAATTGCGGTATTTTCCTTGGCGGGTATTTCCCAGGCGGCTTCAAGCCCCCGAAAATGATCGATCCGGATAATATCGAACAACTCAAGCTGAGTCTTCATCCTGTCAACCCACCAATGAAATGCCGTTCTCTTCAGGTGCTCCCAGTTATAGTGCGGATTCCCCCAGCGCTGCCCTGTTTCAGAAAAATAGTCAGGCGGCACCCCCGTTACGACCGACATGTCGCCTGCCTCATCAAGCTTAAAAACATCGCGATGAGCCCAGACATCGGAGCTGTCATAAGACACAAAAATGGGAACATCGCCAAACAAATAGACCCCAAGCTTGTTAGCATAGGCTTTTAATTCCAGCCATTGACGGAAAAACACATATTGCTCGAATTTGATACATTCGATCTGTGTTTTTAAGCGGCGGCGCGCTTCTTTTATGGCTTTCGCATCCTTTTCCTTGAAATGTTCAGGCCACTGATTCCAACATTGCTGCTGAAATTCAGCTCTAAGAGCCATAAACAAAGCGAAATCATCGAGCCAAAACGCTTTTTCCTGGCAAAAATGCGTAAAACTATCCTTATCCTGTTGCGCCGCCCGTTCCAAAAAACCGTGATAAGCTTTTGCTACCAGGCACCTGGTAGCGCAGTTACCGGCGCATTCTTCGCATTTCTCAACCCGTTGCAACCAACCTTGCTTGACCAGCCAATCAATATTGATTAATGCCGGATTGCCGGCATGAGCAGACAGGCACTGGTAAGGCGAACCATCCGCATGGGTTATGCCTAACGGCAAAACCTGCCATACGCTAACCCCGGAATCATGCAGAAACTTTACGAAATGATAAGCTTCCTGTCCCAAATCGCCCTGACTGCCGCCTCCCGGTAACGATGTAATATGCAACAGTATGCCGGCGCGGCGTTTATTTAAGATGTCATTCACACTCAGTGATCTCTTGTTTAAGTTTCATCCATCACGAACGATGCGTTTCCCTCGACAGGGCTCTCCTGACCGAAGCCTAAGGGCTCAGGACAGGCCCTTAGGCGGCGCATCCTACGGGTTTTAATTATGTCAGTTCGGTGCCTGGACGCATTGCGCCGCCCATAGCCGGAGCACCTGAACCCTGCGTAAATGACATCGCCAGATAAGCGGGGGGCTCTTCACCCAGCAGTCTATACAAATTGGCCAAATTAAGCCGGAATTGTTTTTCAAAGTTACTGACCGCTTCTCCAGGATTATAATCGCCAAACCACCAAAACCAATCAGAACCTTCACAAACGGCCAGTTGGAGCTCAGCCTGCTGCACTTGCTTATCCGTTAATCGGCCCGCTGAAATCGCCTTGTCAAACGCCCATTTAGCATCGCCCAACATATCCCAACCGCGATTCTTGTCCGCATCGCCTATCCAGGTCGAAAAAGTGCCGTAAACCCAACTGCCCGCAACCATTTTCTCCAGCGGTTTAACTTCGACCTTATTTTGCAGACATTCCGAGAAAGTAGTCAATTCAATATTCGGGTGGCCGGACAGCCGTTGATACAAAGCACTAAGAAAGTGATAACCATTAGCAGGAAAATATTCCCAGGCATTCTCGCCATCCATGATGATTGAAACCACCTTGTCGCCGGCTTCATGCACAGCAATGTTTTCCAGGTGGTGGATCAAATCGCCGACGGCATGGTCGGCATGCCATTTTGAATACTCAAAACCGATAAGGTCAGACAGGCCGTCATCACGGAAAAAACAGGCTATATCGGTTTGATTCAGTTTAAAAGGATGATGAATACCTGATTGTTTGGCGTTTTCCGGAAGATTCAAACTATTATGCAGCACGGAGCCGCCGCTTGCCGCCCAATCAAAACCGAAATCACCCAATATTTTTAACGTCTGCTCGCTGATACTGCCTTCTGAAGGCCAGCATCCTTTAGGTTCAATGCCAAAAAACCGCTTAAAGGTCTGCACGCCTTTATCAAGATGCCATAAAACACGCTCTTCTCCGCCCGGATAGGCATCCAGCTCAGGCAAAGGCGCATTCGGCATAGCCTCATGGGTAGAATTCAAGTCCAGCAACAGCGGCATGATGGGATGGGCGTAAGGCGTCACCGAAAGTTCGACCTGCCCTTTTCTGGCTAATGACTTATACCGGCAAATCACACCGGTCAGTTGATCGGCAATCACCTCTACAATTTCAATCCTGTCATGCAAGGTAAAACCGGAACCTTTCTCTATCAGGCGTTTAACCCGGCTGTCCGTTAACTTTACTGTTTCCCCCATCCAAACCAAATGATACCAAGCCAGAATATCGCTGATAAATTGGGAATTAACATAGGTTAAGGAATCGTAATGCTGTTCGAGCCACTCGGCCATTTCAATCAGTCTTTTGAAAGCCGGGTAACGGTTTATTTGCCTTTCCCTGTTCGCCCGCATGCAGTCCTTAACCAGTTTCATGCGTTGCTCAGGATCAGCCGGAATGCCGGGATCAACCAGTGCCGCCAATAAAGGATCGGTGATTGAAATGCGGTCATGCAGATAGCCGTTGACTTGCCGGGCATATTCCTCGATTTGTTCCAGCAGTATTGGCGCAAAATTCACGACCGCCTTGGCCTTCGGCACTGTTTCCAGGTGCGCCGCCATATCGACATAGTCCTTAATCACATGCAGATAGGTCCACGGCAACTTGAACTCCCCTGTTTGCAAATCCCTGTATTCCGGCTGATGCATGTGCCAGCACAAGACTAATTTCAACTTGCTTTTATTTACCATAGTGTTTTATTTTTCATATCCACCGGGCCGCAATCCCTCGCTCTTTTTATCTGACAGAGTGTCTTTTTTGCCCCAGCATATCCGGCGTCACCAAAACCACCCCGCCTGGACTCACATGAAATCTTTTTTCGTCATCCGCCCTATTTTCACCGATGATAGTGCTTTCCGGAACTTCACAGCCTTTTTCTATAATGGCCTTGGTAATACGACAATGACGGCCGATATTAACTTCCGGCAAGACAATAGTGTCTTGTAAAGTCGTGTACGAATTTACGCGGACATTAGAAAATAATAACGAATGCCTGACTCTTGCCCCGGAAATCACACAACCGCCCGAAACCATGGAGTCCACCGCCTGTCCCCGCCTGTCGTCGTTATCGAAAACAAATTTGGCCGGAGGCGTTTGCGCCTGATAAGTCCATATCGGCCAAGTTTTATCATATAAATTCAAATCGGGATTGACCCCGATCAATTCCATATTGGCGGCCCAGTAGGCGTCGATGGTACCGACATCGCGCCAGTAGCTTTGCTCCCCGCTTTGCAAATCCAAAAAGGGATAAGCATTGACGACATATTTATCGATAACCGCCGGAATAATATCTTTACCGAAATCGCGGGTCGAGTCCTTGGTGTCCGCATCTTTAAGCAGTTGTTCAAACAGGAAGCCGGCATTAAAAATGTAAATCCCCATCGACGCCAACGCAGTGTCCGTTCTGCCCGGCATCAGCGGAGGATGCTCCGGCTTTTCCACAAAAGCCCTGACCCGCCGATTGTCATCGACATCCATCACGCCGAAGGCCGTTGCATCTTGCAGCGAGACCTCTATACAGCCTATCGTTAAATCGGCATTTTTTTCGACATGATCGGCCAGCATCGCGCCGTAATCCATTTTGTAAATATGGTCGCCGGCCAGCACCAAGATATGCTCAGGATGGCGGCTGCGCAGGATGTCGATATTCTGGAAAATCGCATCGGCGGTGCCTTGATACCAGGAATTCTCATCGTGCCGTTGCTGGGCAGGCATCAAATCGACATATTCGCCGAACTCGCCGCGCAAAAAACCCCAACCCTGCTGGATATGCCTGATCAACGAATCCGCTTTGTACTGAGTCAAAACCCCTATCTTGCGAATACCCGAATTCATGCAATTCGATAGCGGAAAGTCGATGATCCGAAACTTGCCGCCAAAAGGCACAGCCGGCTTGGCCCGCCAGTCAGTCATATTCATTAAGCGTGAACCTCGACCACCGGCCAATATCAAGGCAATGGTATTACGGGATAAATGACCGACATTATGATCATATTTTTGATTACTTGACG
>JBAQYH010000379.1:0-2950 GCA_049299935.1 Methylobacter sp.
TTCCCAATTGGTCTAACCTGTAGAGACGCGATTTATCGCGTCTGAATTCGTAGTATTCTTAGGATTATACGGAGCACCCTCAAAAGACGCGGTAAACCGAGTCTCTACCGCCCACAAAAGTTTCGCCAAACTTCCACAAAAACTTTTGGGACAATTAATATGATCCGTAACCAGCACCGCTTATTTTTATATCCCGCAATACCCCGGAACGTGCCCGAAACGGGCGTAGACTCATAACCATTGCCGTCAGCCGCTTAATGTAGTCCATCACCTACAAAAACCTTCCTGATTATCTGTAGGGCATTCCCTGTCCAAATTCAGGCCGAACCGATTGTGGGCGTCTTCCTAAAGGTTCAGACTTGCCCAGTTAACTCTATTTCATCAAGTTAAAATCATCAAAATTAGGCCCCCCGGTTTTCTGGGCTATGAGCAGGCTATTTTGCTGTGTTGGTTTGTTTATAAACACCTTAAATTTATGTGCACAAACAGTCTTAAAACCTGCATTTTAGCAATGCTGCCTCTATCGGTGTCGGCGGAAACCATTCCGCTCGACACGCTGGTGGTCACCAGCACGGCCAATCCGCTAACCAGCATACGCTCCAGCGTCGCGGTCAGCACGCTGGACTTAGAGCAGGTACAGGAATCCGCGCCGAGCAGCGCCGCCGATATTTTGCGCAACGTGCCCGGCGTCATCTCCCAGGCTTCCGGCGGCGAAGGCAACGCCAATGTCTCGGTGCGCGGCTTGCCGATCGGCGGCGGGGCCAAGTTCGTGCAATTCCAGGAAGACGGTTTGCCGGTGTTCGACTTCGGCGACATCGATTTTGCGACCGCCGATACCTTTCTCAGATCCGACTACAACCTGGACAAGCTGGAAGTGATACGCGGCGGCGCGGCGGCGACCTTTGCCAGTAACGCGCCGGGCGGGGTATTCAACTTTATCAGCAAGACCGGCGAAACCAAGGGCGGCAATGTTGCGGTCAGCCGGGGTTTGGATTTCGACCACACCCGCGCCGACTTCGATTACGGCAGTCCGATTAATGAGCAATGGCGCTTTCATATCGGCGGTTTTTATCGCGGCGGCGAGGGGCCGAGGACGGTCGGTTACGACGCCGAAGACGGCGGCCAGCTCAAAGGCAACATCACCCGCGAATTCGACAAGGGTTTTATCCGTCTCAATTTCAAGGTGCTGGAAGATCGGGCGCCGGTGTATCTGCCGGTGCCGGTCTCCATCACCGGAACCAACAGTAATCCGCAAGTCGCCTCGCTGCCCGGTTTCGATATTCGCGACGGCGCGATGCAGTCGCAATATTTCCGGCGCGACCTGTCGGTGAACAAAGACGGTCAAGTCGTCGCGACCGATATTGACGACGGTTATTACTCGTCGAGCAAGGTTATCGGCGGCGAGGCGATGTTCGAGCCTGCGGCAGGCTGGAAAATTAACGACAAGTTCAGGATTGCCGCGACCTCCGGGCGTTTCGTCGGGCCGTATCCGGCGAAAGTCGATAGCGCGGCAGCGCTGGCGACGGCGATAGGCGGAACCGGCGCGACCTTGCGCTATGCCAACGGCCCTTTGTCCGGACAAGCCCTGACCGACCCCAACGCCTTGGCGGTCGGTACGCATTTGTTCAATACCGACCTTAACGATCTCGGCAATTTCGCCAATGACTTCAATCTGACTCGAACCCTCGACAGCAAGGATTTCGGCACCACCCGCCTGACCGCCGGTTACTTCAAGTCGGGACAGGCTATCGTCCAGGACTGGCACTGGAACACCTATTTACAGGAAGTTAAAGGCAAGGATTCCGCATTGCTGGAGGTGATCGATGCGAACGGCAATCCGGTCACCCAAAACGGCCTGAGCGCTTACGGCGAGTCGTATTGGGGCAACTGCTGCGTACGTTCCTACGACTTGTATTACGACACCGATGCGCCTTACCTGGCCTTGGGCTGGCAAAAAGGCGACTTCAATTTCGACGGCAGCCTGCGCTACGACATTGCCCATGCCTCCGGCAGCTATGCCGGTTCGACCGGCACGCAAGCGCTGGATGTCAACGGCAACGGCGTGACCGAAACGCCGGAACAGACAGTGCCGGTGGTTAACAATAATTCGGCCTTGCCGGTCGATTACACGGTGCGTTATTTATCGTATTCGTTCGGCGCCAACTATTTGCTGACCCCGGATCTGGCGCTGTTCGCCCGCGTCAGCGAAGGCGGCCACGCCAACGCCGAACGGATGTTGTTCGGCGGCGGCATCAGGACCGACGGCAGCATTGCATCTAAGGTCGCGGTCAACAAGGTTCAGCAGGTTGAGGGCGGCGTAAAATGGCGGGGCGGCAACTTTAGCGTGTTCGGTACGCTGTTCCATGTCACCACTGCGGAAATCAACCAGGACATCACCGCCGGAGCCGATAAATCGATGTTTACCAACCGCAATTTCGAGGCTCAGGGCATCGAGCTGGAAACGGCTTATTATCTGGGCGATTTCAGTCTCAACGGCGGCGTGACCTATACCCGCAGCAAAATCGTCAAGGACGAAATCAACCCGGCCAATGTCGGCGACCCGATCAGCCCCGAATTCATCTACCAGTTCACGCCCGCGTACCGGATCAAGCATTTCAACGCCGGATTGAACTTTATCGGCAACAGCGATGCGCCGACCGGCAAGATAGTCAACCCCGGCTATATCCAGGTCAACGCCTTTACCGGTTATGAACCGGTCAAGGGTCTGTGGCTGTCGGTTAACGGAAATAACCTGTTCGATACCATCGGGGTGACTGAAATATCCAACAACGGGGGCATTTCCGCCAACGGCTTGAATGCAGCACGGTCGATTAACGGCCGGACGGTTCTCGCTACGGTCAAATACTCGTTTTAGGATGTCGATGATTAAAGAACAGATGTTGCATCTCCCTCAGGGACAAATCTCCACGCGAGTCGGAGAGGACAAGCA
>JBAQYH010000380.1:0-2431 GCA_049299935.1 Methylobacter sp.
TCCATCACGTCCAGGCGTTCCAGGCTCACCCTTGGCGCCAGGTATCCCGTCCGCACCGGGTATGCCCTGGTCGCCCGTGTCGCCCTTATCACCAACCAATTGTGTTACAGGGTGGGCAGGTAAATTACTCAATGCCGATCCAGGATACCAGCTTGATGTTTTATCGCCGAGGATATTAATAAAGTAGGCGGTAAGTTGCACCATAGGCAAATTATCTTGGGTAAAAAAATGATGGCTAACCTTGAACTCACCGAAACCGGTTATAGCCGTATTGTCACCATGCAGCAACGAGGCAATTTGCTCTTTATGATAGGCGTCAAGTACGGCCTTGACGATGGCAACGCTAGAGCCCGATTGCTGACTGACATAGGTGATGACTTCATCAAGCTGCGCGATGTATGCGGGTATTGCCACACGCCTATACCCCTCACACAACCCAACTATCCCACTAGTGGGGCTGAGACATTGATAACGGAAGACCTCACGCGGTTCAAAACCGCCAAAGGGCGGCACCTGGACAGATACCTTGCTCTGCATCGCAAAACCAAGTACTTGGAAATATTTGTTAAGGATGCTGGTTGTCTTATCCTTCGGCACAGCCGTGGCAATTGACACGGTTGAATAAATCTCGCTTTGCGTTGCGCCATGCGCAACACAAGAAAAAAAAAGTAACAAATAAAATAACCGCTTAATCATAATTAATTAACAGCAGCCTTTAATTCTGGTGCAGCAAAAAAAGTACCATAAATGAAAAATGGTGAAGGACGAAACTTGGGGAATTGCGCAGACGGATTACCACAGCGCGACGTGTCATAACTATTAATTATGTAATATGTACCAAAACCCCTAGACTCAACCATATCGCCATTGACCAATGCCTGTGTTATCACTTTAATAAGCACATCAACATGCCGCGCTATTTCAACATCAGTATATTGTTGTGTAGGTGCCGTTACCTGCATAGCCCGCAAAAAGCCAGAATGACCAACAACGGGAGGGCGCTTAACGCTCCTCCAACGGATACAGGGGAACGGTAGCGCATAAGGATTGCGCGGATTACGGCAATAACCATCATACGATTCTCGCGGATTAAAACGCCCTAAACTTTCGAGGGTAATCGCATTACCTTGCTGTACCAATTTATTGACAGTCACATAAAATGCTTTAACAAAAATAGATATTCGATGCTCACTATGATTAAATCCTTTAGCAAGTTCGGCCTGTTGGATGAAACTAACAAGCTCATCCTGATTCATCGCATGGCACAATCCAGGTAGTAAAAACAAAATAGCAAATAGTATTCTCATGTCACCCCCAAAAAAAAGGAGATGCAGCAAGCTGCCGCACCTCCCACGAAAGCGCCACAGATTAGGGCACCTGGACAGCAGCCGTGTAAGCCACGTCAGGCGTAAAGCCCGACCAACGATTAGTGGTAGCCGATGCAAACTTGGCCGTCAGGCTGGCAGGGGAGGTTTCAACGCCGCACTTAAAGACAGGCTGCTTGACGCCCTGGCTGAACGTGCCGAAACCGGTAATCAAGGTCTTGTCAGCGGCCTTGGTCAACCCGTACATCGACGACACCAGCACAGGCCGCATAGCCTCGCCATCAATGGCCGTGAACACGGCATTGCCAGCGGCATGGATGGCGGCGTCAACCTCAATCATGGTCGCGTCAAGTGGGTCAACCACATTGCGGATTTTCGGGCAAGGATAGGTCGCACCGGTAAAAACATTAAGGCACGTAGTGTCGTAGCTCTCACGCGGGTAGAACACACCAAAGCCGGGTATGGATACACGCTTTTTCAGGTACGTCAGCGACTTGATTCCGGCGAAAAAAGCCGCACTGTAAGCATCGGTTTTGGCGGGCACCATGCCCGCCGTAGCTTGCATGGCAGTGGATATGGTCGCTTCAGTACCGGCATTGGCAAGGCCGGACAAAGCCATGATTAAAACGAGGGCAATCTTTTTCATTTTACGTGCTCCTTGAAATTTGACGAAATGTTATGTTACGGAATAACGCGCTACGATTGACTAGCGCTTCATCTCGGCCACCAGCGAAGCCGAGTCAACCAGAACATCGCTACCGACAAGGTTAACGTCCAGGTCATCGCAGCACCCGAGGCCATCGAACAGTGTAATGATATCGCCGTAATCGATCTGGATACGGGTGCCACTCAGCTTGCCGTTAAACGATAATCCGGTACTGTTGTCGCACGATACAAGCGTATCGTTAACGCCGCAGGTAAACCCGCCGATCTTGTACTCGCCCTTGACGGTCGGCTTTACCGTAGTCGCCGCAGGCGTAGCCGGCTTTGCCGTAGTAGTCGCCGCAGGCGTTACCGGTTTCTTCGCCTCGAAATTACCATCATCCGCTAAAGCGCTAGACGAAATCGAACCGATGAGCGCGCCACTCAAAGCCATCAATAAAACC
>JBAQYH010000381.1:0-6310 GCA_049299935.1 Methylobacter sp.
TGCCGGTTATCGCCTTGATCGAGCATGGACTGGTTTCGAGGTGGAAACAACCGGTGCCGGGCAAATCCAGCAGCGTGATTTGAGCGTCTGGAAACGCCGCCTGCAAAAAGGGAACAAAGTCGCCCCAATGCGCCGACTCGCGCGCCAACCCTCTCAGCAGGATCCAGTTTTTCCCCAGCGCTTTATTCATACCATAGACCTAATGCCTTTTTTTCATAGACGGTCTTTTGTTTAGGCTTAAGCTGAGTCCATTGATCGGGATACAGCAGGCTCCGGTATAAGAAATCGAACAGCATGAAATGCCGCCGAAAAATCCGTTGCTGCCGGTGCGGCAACAGCGGGTGGAACAAGCCGTGCCGCGAGAACAGATGCATGGGGCTCTTGCGCAGCCAAAGCCATGAGCCCATTTCCAGCGTCAACGGCAGGAATAAACGTTCGGCCTCGAACCGCTGCACGAAATCGTCGAACAGGTAATCCCACAGGTCGCCGTTAATCACATATTCCAGGCAGGTCGGTTCAATCCTGTAGATATGGTGTTGATAGCAACGATCGAACAGTTCTTTCAAGGCCAGGGTTTCGGCAAGAAAGGCAAACGGGGTTTTGCGTGAGGCGTACGGAAACCATAAACGGTCCTGAATGCCGAATCCCGAGTGTAAATCCAGCGCGATGGACAACGGCGAGTTGAACAGATGTTGCTTCACCACGCGGCATAAAGCCTGCGCTTCCTTTTCCATTTTGGATTCATCGCCGCGGTACCAGGGCAGACGCGGCGTGATGCGGTGGCCGCTGTAAATGCGGGTTGAGCCGACGCCTTCCACAGGCGAATTGCGCATCAAATCGACGCCGTTGGCATTGCAGCGCGTACCCAGATAAACGCCGACCGGGTTGACGATGGGGACGAATACCAGCCGGGATTTCTGAAGCCTGGCCAGAAATTCCCGGTCCCAGTCCAGCAATTGGCAGATGGTTTCCATATAAGACAGGATCACTTCCGAACCGATCTTCTCCAGCCCGTGCACGCCGCCAAAGAAGGCTAATACAGGCACATCGGGCTGAGTTGAGCCCAATGTAATGCAGTGAATGGGGAACTCGTGGTCCTGGTATTGAATTCGTTCGATGACCTCGGTCCGGGCCCGGTCGCCTAATTGCTCAATAATGCGTTCAAGTTGTTCGAGTTCAGGGAATTTAATGCCGGTCATATGGATGTAGTCATGCTGGGGATGAGGCTGCGAAAGAACTCGCTTTTTATCACAAATTTAAGAAATTACCACGAAGGCACGAAGGACGCGAAGCCTTATTTTCTTCGTGCCTTCGTGGTGAATGCTTTTTAAGCCCGGCATGACTAAACGTCACAAAATTAATGGTGGTGCCTCAACGCGCGAACATGGCTGGAATTATCTGCCGCTGAATCTTCGGACATTTTTTCCCATATCATGTTTCTTGCTTCATGACTGACCGAATGGCGGTTTTTTCCTGAGCTGTTAATGACCGGAAGAAAGCTAAGCCGCACTTCGATCTTATCCAGCGTCAGCATTTTTATTAAATGCGGCACGAAAGCATCGTCGCCGACAAAAGGCGCGAGTTCTTTGGCTGAACCCTGATATTGAATAGCCACGGGCTGGATAGCCGACCGGGTTAACAATGCAGGCTGGAATAAGGACGAATGAAAATGCAGGACTTCATCGCCCTTCGTCGTGGTTCCTTCAGGGAAAGCGATAATATTGCTGTTCTGTTTTAACAGCCAGACCATTTTCTCGGCGGTCGTCTTGATATGCTGCTTATTGCCGCGCCGGATAAAAATAGTGCCGCCCTGCCTGGCCAGGTAACCGATCACAGGCCAGCTTGAAATGTCGCTCTTGGCAACAAAATAGGCCGGTAAACATTGACCGATAACGATGATGTCCAGCCAGGAGATGTGGTTTCCGACCAAGAGCGCGCGTCGTTCCGGCAGTTCGCCGTCCCTGACGATATGCAGGTTAACAATAGCGCTGAACCAGCGCAACCAGCGGGTTTTGAGCGCATCCCGCTTGGTTTTGGCATCGCGCGCCGAATATAAAAAATCAAGTACGGGAAAAATGCCGGCAGCTATGACGAGTCCTTTGATAAACAGGATGCCGATTAGGAACAGTTTATAGTACAGCCGTATTTTCAGTTTCATTACCAGCCTGCGCCCTGCTCTGCTCCCGACTCATTCGCGGCGTACCTATCGTCCCTGGCGGCGATCTCCGCGCCGGTTCCCGCTTGGCTTGCGGCAATATAGCCTCGCATATAGTGTTTGCTGTAGCGCTCCTGCAATTGATCGAGCGGTAACAGCATGAATAGATCCATGCAGTTAAAGTCTTCATCCCAGCAAGGCTCGCCGCAGACCATCGCACCGAAACGGAAATAAGCCTTCAGCAACGGGGGTATGCCCGATTCGTCCCGTTCGCATCTTAATTCATTGGGCACCGGGATGCTGGGTGCGACTTGAATAGAGGCCGGCGCAATATTTTTGCCGTCGATATTCCGATAAACCGCATCGACGGCAAAGCCGCTGGGGCCTGGGGTAATGCTCGCGCAACCGAGCAAATAATTAAATTGCCCTTCGAGCGCGTATTGAACCAGCGCCGACCAAAGCGTGGTTAAAACCGCACTGCCGCGGTAATCAGGGTCCACGCAAGTCCGGCCTATTTCCAGGAAACGGCCCGGCAATGCCAATACCTGCTTGAGGTCGAATTCGCTTTGAGAATAAAACCGGCCGAGGCGTTCCGCCTGATCTTGATTGAGCAAACGCGTGTAGCCGACTATTTTTTTCTTGACGTTGTCATACACGATCAAATGATCGCAATAACTATCGACTTCATCGTAGTCCAGGCCTTCCGATTCGGTTTTGAGCTTGGCGCCCATTTCCTTGGCAAACACACGAAAACGCAATGCCTGGGCTTCCCGTATTAACGCCTCCGAGCCTGCCGCCGCGCCGGCTCCCGGCTGGCCTGCGGCATACACTCCATCCCTGGAGATCGCCGCGCCAGCTCCAGGCTGGCTTGCGGCATACACTCCATCCCTGGCGATCGCCGCGCCAGCTCCCGGCTGGCTTGCGGCATACACTCCATCCCTGGAGATAACAAAGCATTCCAACCGTTTGGCGGGCTTGATCTGTATCGCTGAATCTATGTTTTTCATGGCTATCCACATGGCTAAATAATGATGTGAATACCTTAATGAATGAAGGTGTCAGTTTCGTGTCGGATTTATGAACATAAAATGACAGGTTGGTTAAGTTTTGATGACAATCTATGCTTTGTCCGCAATTCCTGATTAAATATGCCGCATGCATCATGAGCCGCGAATCTTTGCCGGATAGATGCATAATTAATCGACTATCACCTTTCACTTTTTTACATAAAACAATGGCAAATCAAAATGCAAAAGGCTTTAAACGCCTGATTAACGCCTGCTTTTTCTCTGTTGCCGGTTTTAAAGCAACCTGGACGCATGAAGAAGCATTCAGACAGGAAGTCATCCTGTTTGTGATAACAACTCCGCTGGCAATCTGGCTGGGTGAAACCACTATTGAAAAACTGCTGTTGATCGGCAGTATCGTTTTAGTGATGCTGGTCGAATTATTAAATTCAGCGGTAGAGGCCGTCGTCGACAGAGTGGGCTTTGAACACCACGAGTTATCGGGCCGCGCCAAAGACATCGGTTCGGCTGCGGTTATGATGTCGCTGATTTGGGCGGCGGTAACCTGGGCATTGATTCTGCTTTAAAGTAAAGCACTGCGCTCCTGAATCAAATGTCGATTTGCGAGCGGTATAACTAATTTGCACTCGAAACAGGCGCATTGCGCCCCGCTCCAGCCGGACGCTGGAATCGAAGAAAAAGGTTAACTGACATGGCGCATTTCCGTATTGAGACAGCTCTCGATCCCGTTGCAAACCTATACCGATGTGAAGTGTATTACCCAGACTATTCGTTAGCCCCATGCGCCGTTACCAAGCCCATCTATGAGACACATGAGCATGCAATGCTGGACGTGGTGGAAATACTTAAAAAGAACATGCCCGACAAGCCGGTCAAGCCATGGCTTGGGCATTAGATATTAATCGTCCCAAAAGTTCTCACATCAATTGGGAACCCGGAATTCCCAATTGGTCTAACCTGTAGAGACGCGATTTATCGCGTCTGAATTCGTAGGATCATACGGAGCACCCTCAAAAGACGCGGTAAACCGCGTCTCTACCGCCCACAAAAGTTTCGCCGAACTTCCAATGGAAAACGTGCAAAAACTTTTAGGACAATTAATAGGGATCGACTTGAGGGTATTCACCACGAACGGCTTGCATGGATGCAGGAGCAATTGCCGAGACACGAAGGGCACGAAGCTTATGTCTTTTCTTCGTGCCTTCGTGGTGAATAAAATTTCACTGCCGATTTTCTAAAACCACTCCAACCGATACAAATCCGGACGCCGATTGGCAAGGTTGCGGGCCGCGCCGCGTGTACGGACTTGTTTTAATAAATCCAGATTCACATCGGCAATCAGAGTCATCTCGGTATTCGGGGTGGCTTCCGCTAATATCGCATCATGCGGGAACGAAAAATCGCTGGGACTGAAAATGGCCGCCTGCGCATATTGGATGTCCATGTTCTCTGCATGCGGCAAATTCCCGACACTGCCGGTAATCGCCACAAAACATTCATTTTCAATAGCGCGGGCCTGCGAGCAATAGCGCACCCGCTGGTAGGCATTTTTGGTATCGGTCCAGAACGGCACAAAAATGATTTGCGCGCCCTGGATGGTTGCCAAGCGGGCAAGTTCGGGGAATTCGGAATCGTAGCAGACCAATACCGCAATCTTGCCGCAATCGGTATCGAATACTTTTAACGCATCGCCGCCTTGGACGCCCCAGCATTTGACCTCATCAATCGTGACATGGATTTTATATTGGGCTTCAAACGTGCCGTCGCGCCTGAGCAGCCAGGACACATTATAGAGTTCGTGCGCACTGTACTCAGGCATGGAACCGGCAATGATGTTGATGTTGTAGGACATCGCCATATCCAATAAACCGTTCCTGATTTCACTGCTGAAACCCGCCAGCGCGCGAATGGCGTCGGGAGGACTCTTGTCGTTAAACAGCCCCATCAGCGGCGCACTCATATATTCTGGAAAGAGCACAAAATCGGCATGGTAGCCGGCTACCGCATCGATAAAAAACTCGGCATGCTTGAGCAACTCTTCGACGCTGGTCAAGGTCCGCATCTGCCATTGCACAACGCCCAAACGGATGATGTTTTTGGCGCCGCCAAGCGATGGCGTTTTATCGACATAATCAAGGTTGACCCATTCTAGCAGCGTAGCATAACCCTTCGACTCGGCATCTACCGGAAGATAACCGGTTAACAGCTTACGGACATGGAAACCGTTAAACAGCTGGAATGACAATACCGGGTCGAATATCTCCCGGTTTTTGACTTCTTCGATATAGCGCACCGGCGTTAAGGTATCGGCGTATTTGGCATAGCCGGGAATCCGCCCGCCGGCAATAAACCGGCGCAGGTTCAGGTTCCGGCATAATTCTTTGCGCGCATCGTACAATCGTCGGCCTAAACGCAGGCCCCGGTACTTCGGATGGACGAAAATATCGACGCCATACAAGGTGTCGCCCATCGGGTCGTGATGGGTCAGGTAACCGTTACTGGTAATCTGGGCGTAGGTATGGACGTCGCCAAAGCGGGCATAATCGACGACCATGCTTAATGCGGCGGCCACTAACTGGCCGTTATCTTCAATGACAATCTGGCCTTGAGGGAAGCGGGTAATTTGAGAGGTGTACTGGTCTTTCTTCCAGGCCCCGCCCAAATTATCGTAAACATGCTCCATTAAAACCGCAATGTTATCGTAATCATCAAGGGTCAGGTGGCGCAGCAGGAGCTTATGTTTTTTAATTTTATCTTTTTTCATAGTCAAAAAGTATAGCCTTGCTTTTTGACGGATTTATTACAGTGGGATTATTTAATCCATTTTGTAAGTATTCAGCGTTATGACGTAATGGCCCGCTCCTACAGCGATTCGATTAATTAATGGTATGGGCATAACGCTGAGTAGTTACTCCATTTTAAAAAATAACTGATGTACCCAGTTAGTCGAAATTCGACCGCTTTAACATTAATGTGTCGCTGCCGCGACGGTTTATTTTTAATCGGGTTCTCGCACCCGAAGGCGAGTTACTTTCTTTTGCTTCGCCAAAAGAAAGTAACCAAAGAAAAGGCGACCCGGTTGCCGCTTGCTTCCTGCGCTCCTCGCTTTTATCGAGGGTCAGCAGAA
>JBAQYH010000382.1:0-2602 GCA_049299935.1 Methylobacter sp.
TTGCAACGTAGACCGAACCTGCTAGAAGCTCAACCGTACTGCAAGTGCTGTCGTTCGCCGATGTGGTTTCAAGTATCAAATCGAGCGCTTCATTACGCACTATCTTAAAATCGGTAACGGGGCCGAATAACGGCCCATAATCAGTCACGACGAAGATGTCGGACGTAACCTCTGCCTCAAAAAACTCCCAATCCCAATAACTCATGCTGGCCTCGTATGTTTGAATTACCGTATCTGATAGTCGATGCTTTGCGCTGGTTCCCAAGCTCCAGAGGCTGTGAAGGTATTATCAAAATCACTAAAAAACAGCAGAAAATGCGCTGTAAGTTATTGATTGTTGATTGTCGAAATTGGCAATTCCGCCTAATTTCAGAATACTTTCACAGTCTCTACAGCTTGGGAACGAGCAAATATTAACTCTTGTTTTTAAGCGCAAGCGCCGCGCCGTGCAGGGCTTTGGAAAGGGTAGGGTGGGCGTGTATGGTTCTGGCCAAGTCTTCGCTGCTGGAGGAGAACTCCATCGCCAGCACGGCTTCGGCAATCAGCTCGGAGGCTTGCGCGCCGATGATGTGAACGCCGAGTATGGCGTCGGTATCGGCATGGGCGATGATTTTAACCATGCCCTCGGTTTGGCCCATGGCTTGGGCGCGAGCCGTGGCGTTTAACGGAAAGGTGCCGATCTTGATCGATTCGCCCATGGCTCTCAAGGCTTGTTCGGTCTGGCCTACCCAGGCAATTTCAGGATCGGTGAAAACAACGCTGGGCAGGAGGCCGTAGTTGATCGGGTTATGCAGCCCGGCAATTTGCTCGGCAACAAACAGGCCCTCTTCTATGCCTTTATGGGCAATCATCGGGCCGAGCAAGGTCAGGTCGCCTATCGCGTAAACGCCGGGCAGGGTGGTGCGGCAGTTTTCATCGACGTGGACATAGCCGTTTTCGTCGAGCAGTAAATTGGCTTCTGCGGCGGCCAGATTTTCGGTATTGGGTTTCCGGCCGGATGCAACAATCAGTTTGTCGACGCGCAGGGCATGCGTGCCTTCACTGTCCTGGTATTCTACGGTGACCTTTCGGCTGTGCTCAGGACTGGCTTTTTTACTGCCTTTTTTGGCTGAAATAACCCGCGCACCCAAGCGCAGTTCCAGGCCCTGTTCGGTGTAGATACGATAAGCTTCGCGCGCAATTTGCTGGTCGGCCAGGCCTAAAAATGATTCCTGCGCTTCCAGCAGAATGGTTTCAGCGCCAAGCCTGTTCCAGATGCCGGCTAATTCGAGGCCGATGATGCCCGCACCGATGATGGCCAATCGCTTGGGGACCGCGTCGAGGTTTAAAGCCATCGCGGTATCGATAATAAATTCATTGTCGAGCGGTGCGCAGGATAAATCGATTGGGGAGGAACCGGTGGCCAGCACAATATGCTTGGCTTCGAGTATCGATACGCCCGATTGATCGGCAGGGGTGATTTCCACCAGCCGTTCATTGAGCAGCTTGGCTTCAGCCTGGATGCAGGTGATTTTGTGGTCGGCGAACGAGTCGGCAATTTGTCGGCTGAGCGCGTCAATGATTTTATTTTTGCGCTGCATCATCTGCGCAACATCGACAGAAACCGGCTCTGCCTGAATGCCGTGTTCTTTTAAGTTGTAATTGAGCAAATGATAGATTTTCGCCGATTCCAGCAAGGCGATAGAGGCAACGCAGCCGGCGTTGAGGTAAGTGCCGCCCAGGCTGCCCCGGCCTTTTTTATCGCACCAGTTGTCGATACAGGCGGTTTTCAGGCCGAGCTGGGCGCATCGGATGGCGCTGGAATAGCCCGCAGGTCCTGCGCCGATGACGATGACGTCAAACGATTTTGCTTGTTTTTTTGACATGGCCTTATATGTTCAGCAATAGGTGAGCGGGCGCTTCCAGGCATTCTTTGATGGTGACTAAAAACTGCACGGCTTCGCGGCCGTCAACCAGCCGATGATCGTACGATAAAGCCAGGTACATGATCGGCCTGATCACGATCTGGCCGTTTTCAACGACGGGCCGCTCCTTGATCGCATGCATACCCAAAATAGCGCATTGCGGCGGATTGAGTATCGGCGTCGACAGCATCGAACCGAAAATGCCGCCGTTGGTAATGGTGAAGGTGCCGCCTTTTAAGTCGTCGTAAGTCAGGGTGCCGGCTTTGGTTTTGGCGCCGAAATCGATGATGCTTTGTTCGATGCCGGCAAAATCGAGCTGATCCGCATCGCGCAATACTGGCACAATCAGGCCGCGCTCGGTGCTGACCGCTATGCCGATGTCGTAGTAGCCGTGATAGATGATGTCGTTATCGTCGATGGAGGCGTTGATGGCCGGGAAGCGCTTTAAAGCCTCGATAGAAGCCTTGACGAAGAACGACATGAAGCCCAGTTTGACATGGTGTTTTTGCTCAAATCGTTGTTTGTACTGGTTGCGAAGATCGATCACGTTTTGCATGTTGACTTCATTAAACGTGGTCAGCATCGCCGCATTTTGCTGTGCCTGCAACAGGCGTTCGGCAACCTTGGCTCTTAGCCGGGTCATCGGGACGCGCTGCTCGGGCCGCAGGTTTGAAATCCCCCTGCCTTCGGCTTCCCCC
>JBAQYH010000383.1:0-1834 GCA_049299935.1 Methylobacter sp.
GTAATGGCGTTCGTGAGACGCTAAGGTTTTGTGATTAAATTCTTCGACCGGTTGCCAATAGACTTCGAGCGCATGGCCGGTCAGCGAATCGAAATCGTGGCGAAAACTGACGCCCGTAATGTAATTGGCGCGGGAATAGCTTGACGTGACGGGTCGATTCGCCGTCCAGACTAACGGTGCGGCATGTATAACGTTCCAGTGATTGATCGGCGCTAAAAATTTCCCTGCGCGCAAGGTGTCGTTTTCCGTAACTTCGATATCGTTGTACAAGCGTTCAATGACCAGTTGTGCGCTATTGAATTGAGCGCCGTCGCCTTCTTTCCAAAGCGGCATTGAATAGGCTTCGGCCTCTAAAAACGGGTTGAGCCAGCGATTGAATTTGCCTGAAACGAACAAGCTTAAATCATCTAAGTCAAAAGTTGTGGGGCCTCGATTAGGGGAGCTGGTCGTCAGATTGGCATAACCCGAAAGCGTTATGTCATCGCGCCATGACGCCGTTTTATCGGCATATGAGGGCGGCGTGAAGCAAAACATCGCTAAACTGAATGCACAGGCCAGCGCGTGACGATTAGGCTGTAGAAAAAATGACATGACATTGAACTTTAGTGGATAAGTATAATTACCTATTATACTCGCCGTTAGTTCAAAATTATCCATAGTTTGTATGATTGCCCTGATATGATTACGGCAAAGTATTGCAGTGCTATGATGACAAAAACTGAACAGGTTGATGACATACCGCGGCTATTGGTACAGCATGAAAGCGAGGTGTTGTTTATCCCCTATACAACCTCCAGACGAATAGTAGAAACTTTATAACCATGGTTATCCATACCCTGCTTTTTGTCGACGACGAAATTGACATCGTTGACAGCCTACACCGATCATTTCGCAAAGGTTATCGCACCTTAAAGGCCACATCGGGGGCCGAAGCCGTAAAGATCATCAGCGAACAAGCGGTGGACTTGATTATCTGCGACCAGCGCATGCCCGACATCAGCGGCGACCAAGTGCTTAAGCATGCATTGGAGCAACAGCCGCAGGCCATTCGTATTCTGCTCACCGGCTATGCGGACACCGAGTCGCTGGTGCGTTGCATCAATGAAGCGCAAATCTACAAATACATTTCCAAGCCGTGGGAACCAGAAATGCTGCGCTTGACCGTCGTGCGCGCGCTGGAAAGCCAGGAGTTATCCAAGCAAAAGCAATTGGTCACCACGGCCTTGACCCAATATGTGAGCAGCAAAGTCGTGGAGCAAATCATGGCCGACCCTGCCCGCCTGCAATTGGGCGGCGAGCGCAAAACGCTCAGCATCTTTTTTTCCGACCTGGAAGGCTTCTCGCGCTTGGCCGAGCGCATGGAACCGGAACCGCTCACCGCCCTGCTCAACGATTATCTGACGGATATGAGCAACATCATCCTGGATGAAGGCGGCACGCTGGACAAATATCAAGGGGACGGCATTGTCGCTTTCTGGAATGCGCCGCTGGATCAACCTGACCATGCAGCCCTCGCCTGCCGGGCTGCCTTGCGTTGCCAACAGCGCTTGACTGAACGCGCCGAGGAATTCGCTTCCAGGGCAGGCTGCGCACTAAAAGCGCGTATCGGCCTGCATACCGGCGAGGTGGTGGTAGGCAATATCGGCAGCAAGGTTCGCTTCGATTACTCCATCCTGGGCGATGCGGCCAATCTGGCATCGCGCTTGGAAAACGCCAACAAACTATTCGGCACTTCGATCATCGTCTCAGAAGCGACATGGCTGCAAGCAGGCGGCGATCTTGACTTTAACGGCCGGGAAATCGGCATGATAAAAGTAACCGGCCGCAACACCCC
>JBAQYH010000384.1:0-7603 GCA_049299935.1 Methylobacter sp.
GCCCTACCATGAACTCGTTTATTTCCCATTAACCATTACCAAATGCTCAACCACCGGCCCTAACGCCAACGCGGGTACGAAAGTCAACGCACCGACCAGAATCACGGTGCCGATCAGCAGCATCACGAACAACGGCGTATGCGTAGGCAAGGTGCCGACGGTGGTTGGCACGGTCTTTTTCGCAGCCAAAGAGCCGGCAATAGCGAGTACCGGGATAATAATCCCGTAGCGCCCGAACAGCATCGTGATACCCAAAGCAATGTTATAAAACGGAGCGTTGGCGCTAAGACCGGCAAAAGCGCTGCCGTTGTTGCCGGCAGCCGAGGAAAATGCATAAAGAATTTCGCTGAACCCATGTGCGCCGGGATTGGCAACCGCTGTTTTGCCAGCGTCCACCATAATCGCCAACGATGTTCCACCCAGAATAAACAAGGCCGGAATTAAAATAACGACAGCCGCCATTTTTATTTCGAAGGCTTCGATTTTTTTGCCGAGATACTCCGGTGTACGGCCTATCATCAGACCGGCGACAAACACTGCAATCAGTACAAAAATCAGCATTCCGTAAAGGCCGGAACCGACGCCGCCAAAAATGACTTCACCGAGCTGGATCAGCCACATCGGAATCATGCCGCCCAGCGGCGTATAAGAATCGTGCATCGAATTGACCGAACCGTTAGACGCCGCTGTCGTCGCAGTCGCCCATATCGCCGAATTGACGATGCCGAAACGGGTTTCCTTACCTTCCATGTTGCCGCCGGATTGATCGGCGCCAACGCTTTGCTCGACCCCAAGTGCGGTCAGCGCAGGATTGCCGCCTTGCTCATAACCCACCGTGACGAATAGCAGGCTGATCAGCACCAGCGTCATCGCAGACAAAATGGCCCAGCCCTGGCGCGGATCGCCGACCATCGAGCCAAAGGTGTGGCACAGCGCTGCCGGGATCAGCAAGATAGCCAGCATTTCCAGAAAGTTGGACAGCGGCGTCGGGTTTTCGAAAGGATGCGCCGAATTGGCGTTAAAAAAACCGCCGCCGTTGGTGCCCAGTTGCTTAATCGCGATTTGCGAGGCAGCAGGGCCTACTGCCAAGGTTTGCGTCGCAGTTGCCGTACCGGCCTGCTCGACCAACGGAACAGTTTGGTAAGGTTTGAAGGTTTGCACCACGCCTTGCCCAACCAATACCAACGCCAGTACAAACGACAGCGGCAGCAGGATATACAAGGTACCGCGGGTCAGGTCCGCCCAGAAATTGCCTATGCCGTCCGCATGAGCGCGCTGGAATCCGCGCACCATCGCCACCAAAACCGCCATGCCGGTGGCTGCCGAAACGAAGTTTTGCACGCTAAGGCCCAGCATCTGGGTCAGATAACTCATTGTTGTTTCGCCGCTGTAACCTTGCCAATTGGTATTAGTCGCAAAACTGACCGCGGTGTTGAATGCCGAATCGACTGTCACATTCGCCATCTGTTGCGGATTCAGCGGCAAATAGGCTTGCAGCATTTGCAAGGCGAAAATGGCCAGCCCGCCGAACAGATTAAACCAGAGCAGGGCGGCGGCGTAACTTTTCCAGCCCATCTCTTGTTCCGGATTAACTCCGCTCAAACGATAAAACCCCGTTTCCAAAGGCCCCAAGATGCGCTTAAGAAGTAACGGACGGTTTTCATAGACTGCCGCCATATAAACGCCCAATGGCTTAGCCAACAGCAACAGGGCGACAAAATATAAGGTGATTTGTAAAAAGCCGTTCGTAGTCATTAAAATTTCTCCGGGTAAAATAACGCCACCAGCAGATAAATGAATAAAGCGAATGCGAGCAAGCCGCTCAAGCCGTAGATGAAAGTCATGGTTACCTCTTTTTTATGGATGTTCCGAATGGTTAATGTAGCGCTGTTGTTATAAAAAAACTGTAAAAATCTCGCTATACCTTTTAGACCTTCCAGGTTTTTAAAACCTGGAAGGTCTGCCTATCGGCATGTTTCCCGCCTAACGCCGGGTAGGGACTGTTGGGATGACGGGACAGAGCGTGGGAACGATGAATCCAAGTTTAGGCTTGTTGTTCGCTGGGGATCTAAACTGACCGGTTTTGGCCTGTGTTCGCCGACAACTGATTTTCCAGCGCCGCCATGCGCTCGTGCAGCCGGGCCAACTCGTCGAGGATCTTGTCTTCTCCGCTTTGAATGCGGCCGGTTTCCTGTTCGATTTGCCGAACATCCATTCCCAAGGCATGGATATTCCTGCCGATCAGGGCCACCGAAACCACGGCGGTAAACAATGAAAACAATATCAAGCCAAATAAAATCAATCCCGCCGCCAGCAAACGCCCTAAAAAGGAAACCGGGACCACGTCGCCGAAGCCGACATGAGTCATCGTCACCCAGGCGGACCAAATGCCGTCGAAAGGCGATTCGATATTGGGATCGATCAGGAACAGCAGCAGCCCGGCAACCAAGGTCACCATGACCGCGAGCAAGACCAAATAGCCCAGATGCTTGGTCCTGAACAGATCGCCCCTGAGCTTGTTGCCCCATTGAAGCGCATTTTGACATTCGGCTAACCAGTGCATGAATTTTGTCCTCTTAATTTAGTGTGTAATTCGGTTAAGTCATCCGTACGCCATCGAGTACGGACGGAATTTATCGGGCCGGCCTGAGTTGAAATCCATCAGAAGGCTTCGATAATTTTCCCGTTTGCCAAATCGCACTGCACAAACCAGGCAAAACCGTCATCCGCCTGTATCTGGAATCGCATTGAGAAGTTTCCGTGCCTATGCAGCAAGCGTTGGTTCTCAATCGTTCCCGGATGCAGGCGTAGCGCCTCTTGCCGGCAGGATTCGATGTGGACTTTGCTGGGCGGCAATGAATAATCTTTCTTTGTCTCGGAAACCTGTAAGGGGGCCGTCATCCGAGATAAAGCATCCGCCGGATGAACTGTGTTTGAAAATGCAGTTTGAGCGATAAAACTCAAAACCAAGATTAAAGCTTTTTTTACAAACTTGTTATTCATGAAAACGCCTCATAAAACGTGTAGAAAACCGCTTGAATCACACCGCTCTCATACGCAATGATTAACCAAAAATGAAAAACTGTAATCCCGACTCAATTGATCAACGCTAAAAAGAGTTGTTTAGGCAAAACCGGTCATCAAGCAATTAGCAGCAGGTTATAAAAAACGCTATAAAAAAGTCGTAAAAATTATGAATTTTTTCGGCAGACATTGTGCAGGTCACTATACTTTCGAACCAAGCCGAACGGGGCATGTTGCTTCATTCGAAACGTCACGCCTGTTCGGAGCGTTGCCGGTTAGACCTTCCAGGTTTTAAAAACCTGGAAGGTCTGTGTATCGGGATATTTCCCGCCTAAGACGACATTCCGCAGAAACTCGGGTATAACGATGAGCGGAAATTATTTTTGGCGAAATCCTTAGATCATGCGTTCGGCACAATCGGCCAGCATTTCCGCTTTAGTGTTTCTGATGGCGCTTTTCGGCAAGCAGGTTTGGTACTGTTTAAAGCCGGCCTCCGACATAAACACAACTTCAATATCGGGAATGCCGCAAAAATATTTTAAAAGAATCAGTGCTGTGCAGCCGGTCGATTTAATATAGAGTTTCGGCTTTTCGCAACGGTCTTTTATAAACCTCGAAAGCTCATCAAGTCCATCTACAGTATTTTTAAATCTTCGTAAAAATACGGTTTTACCCGCGCTACGCTGAACGAGCAGCCAGGTATTTTTATCGTTATCAAGACCAAAATAGGTTTGAAGAGTCATGGAATGTTTTTCAGCTTGTTGTTAAGACGAGGTCTATCTTATGTAATTACCCGTAAAATTCATGTAAAGCGTGAGGGCAAATATATAAAGATTTTGTAAAAATGCGGCTCAACTATCGGAAGAGATTGCTAAGAAGGAATGTTATAGAAACGGTATAAACCGCTTTAGCGGAGTAATATTGGGCGAACACATGTTAGAAGTGTCCGCCCTCGAAACAATGCTGCCGGCTTTTACGCTTGTTTTTCCAGCAAAGACAGCGCAAACGCATAAGCTTCCGGAAAATCGATCAACGCCGCTTTGCTTGATTTTTGGATTTCTTCAAACAAACCGAATTGCGTTTTATATTTCAGGTTACCGATGGCCAACGGCCCGATGCTGCGGAAGCTGCCGTGCGCATATTCAACAGCCGCGCCCAAGTCATGCAAACCCACGCCCAACACACCGCTGGGAGGCACCGCGTTGGTATCCGCCACGACCAGCAGATTTTTGGCATTGTTCAATGAGCCTTCCAGAATACGCACGCCGGCTCTTGCCGCGCAAATAATGACTTCCGCATCGGCCACTTCGTCGGTTTTTTCTTTGTTGGTTTGGGCGGAAACCCATTCGACATCGGCTTCGTAACGCTGGCAGAAATTTAGCGCCTCGCGTTTCTCGTCATCGGCAAGCAGCTGGCACAGTTTGACTTTTGCGCCTTGTTTGGCCGCCAGGATCGCCGTGCAAATACCGACCGGGCCGGTGCCGAACACGGCGATGTTGCGGCCGTTTAAATCCATGCTGTGATGTTCTCTAAGCACCTTGGCAACCAGCGCGACGACACTCGCCGACGTGGTATAAGCGCCGTTGGGATCGGCAAAGACGCCGACTTCAAAAGGCTCGACCATTGCCTTTTTGGCGTTCTGGAACATATCGGTCGCCATATGCACGTCACGTCCGCCGATAAAAATACCGGTATCGTTAAACCGTTTCGGCGGACGGCAAAAAATAGCATCCTGAACCACAGCCGCTACATTCTTGGCTTCAATTTTAGTCAGCGGCACCACCATATCAAAGCCGGCATCGGCGGCAAGGGTGACATCAAATGGGCTGATGTTTGCACTTGGCGTCAGAAAGTACAGGATTCGTTGTGTCATGAAGATTCTCTTGGATTGTTGTTGGAATTATTGGATGTAAAGCAAGGGCTTTCACCTTGCAGGACATGTCCTGCTTCGCTTGTCCTGCGGCACGCTCCAACATAGCGGCAAAGCCGATATTGGAAACCGCAAGCGCCGATTCTACTCTACGCGGAACAATGGGCGACGCTGTTCATGGAGATAGTCTAACGCATCGTGTGTCTATTTTAAAATTACAGCCACCCGGCTCTTTTCAGGCGTAAATACAGCAGCAGACTGCACAGCGTCACGCCGCCGACCACCGCCGGATAGCTGTATTCCCAATCCAGCTCCGGCATGTGCCGGAAATTCATGCCGTACCAGCTGAACACCATGGTCGGTATCGCCAGGATCGCACCCCAGCCGGCCAAGCGTTTGACGACTTCGTTCTGCCGCACCGTTTCAAAGGTCAGATGCACCTGCATCGCCGCGAACAGCATCTCGCGCATGCCGTGGATCGCCTGGTCGATGCGTTTGATGTGATCGGCAATATCGCGAAAATACACCCCCACATCCTTGGGAATAACCCCGCTATGAAAGCGCATCAGCTCATTGCAAATATCGATGACCGGGTTAATCGCGCTTTCCAGCTGCAACAACTCGCGCTTCAGTTCGTACAGGCCTTCCATGGTCTGCCGGCTGGGCCGGTATTGAAAAATGGCCTCTTCCAGCACCTCGAACCGCTTCTGCAAGCCGTCGATAACCGGCACATAGTTATCGACGATGAAATCCATGATCGAATACAACGCAAATCCCGGACCTTTGGCCAATTGCTGCGGCATGGCTTCGCAACGCTCCCTGACTTTGCTGTGGCTGCGCGAAGCGCCGTGCCTGACCGTCACCAGAAAGCGCGGCCCGAGGAAAATATGGGTTTCGCCAAACTCGACCTGCTCTTTTGCAAGATGGGCGGTATGCAGCACCATGAACAGCGATTCGCCGTATTCCTCGATTTTAGGGCGCTGGTGCGCCGCACAGGCATCTTCGATCGCCAAGTCATGCAGCCCGAATTCCTGCTGGATTTTGGCCAACAGCTCGGCGTTTGACTCATGTAAACCCAGCCAGACAAAGGTCTGTTCCCGTTGCAGCACATCGCTGATGTCTTCGATGGTCACATCGCCGATGCTGACGCCGTTTTGATAGGCCACGCATTTCATGATCATGCTGTTGTCAATTTGCTCAGTCAAAAGCTTCTCCCGTTATTTGGCAATGGTAATGGCCGGCGCGCCCTGTTGCGCCAAATCGGTCATTGTCATTTGAAAAATCTGGTACAGCAAGCGGAATCCTTCGCGATTCCATTGGTAGCCGGTTTCCGGCTGCAACGCATAATACTGTTCGCCGAACTTGACGCTCAGGTCGGCCGCCGCCGGTTCATTATCGCTGACCAACAGGGACAGGGTATTAACCGGGTTTTCACTGGTACCGGGCGTTTGCGGATGTTTGGCTACGCCGTATTCCGGCTCGTCGCTGATGGACTGGCCGATAAAATTCAACACATTATGAAAGCTGCGCAAGCGAAAGACCCCGTGTATCGGCCATTCGCCGCCTGGATAACCGGGCCGGATGTCGACGCCGACATCGTTAGCCGCGCCTTGATCGGCTTCTTCCTGCAACCGGATGCGTTCCTCGTTGCTCAGCGTCGCCGGATCGTAATTGGTCAACAGGATATGCCCGGCTACCCGCTTACTCAAGACAACCTGCTTGCGCTCGGCCTGGTATTCGACCTTGAAGTCTTTTTGCAATGCGGTCATTTGTTCCGCCGTCAACGATTCGGCCGGCAAGGTCCACTGCCGGTCAAACATCAACGGTTCGACAAACAGTTTGTGCCTGTCCTGGATCGACGACAAATGCAGCACGGCTTGCCGGAACAAGCGATAGCCTTCGGCATCGCCGGGTTTATTCAGGTAAACGCCGCCCTGTCCGCCGCCGTTAATCCGCAACTCGCCTGCCAGCAGGCGCAGGATCAAGTCCACATCGGCGCCTTGCCGCAACAGCATGGTCAGTTTGTTTTCCTGGAATGGCGTCAGCAAACGGCGGGTAAACTCCTCACCCTCGATCGGCACGATGCTGATGGTCGGGTTCTCGGACATGGTGCCGCCAAACACCGGCGTCAATAACGAGCCGGTGTTGCCGGTAAACGCCGGCGTCGCCCCGGCATTGAATTGGAAATTAAAGGTCGCGGCAATATTGGCAACGCCGGTGAAATGCAAGGGCTGATGCTGATGGGAGCGGGCAATATTCAACAGCAGCTGTTTGGACAGAATATCGGTGGTTGTCTTGTCGTATTCGATGACCGCGCGGTCCAGCGCCATCGGTGAAAAGCAGCCTTGCAAGCCGCATAAAGCCAGCATCGCCAGCCATCTTGCTGCGGCTTTGGCGAACACTGAAGACGGGGAGACATGGAAAATCATATCGTTCCTTTGATTTTGGCAAAAAACAATTAAGCCTGCATTTTACAGGCACTAAAGCGCAATTAGCTTTTAATTATTGCCGATGTCCTCAGCTGAGCCGTCGCGTCAAACGTTTGAGCCGCTCTCCGGACGGCCCATCAAAATACGTCATCGATCAGCTTCTGCTGACGGATGACTCTCCGGTTGCAGAAGCAACGCATCCCGGTGGTAGGGAAATTGACACGGTACGGCAACGGTAGAATCCTTATCAACCGACGCAACCCGTTCTTCCCGGATATTT
>JBAQYH010000385.1:0-2040 GCA_049299935.1 Methylobacter sp.
AAACCGCCGCATATAGCCCAAATCCTTTACGCCGCTGCAACTCAACAGGAATCTTTATGAAACTGCAAATCGAACGCCGCTATGTAGAAAGCCTGATCGAAACCTTCCCCAACCTGGTCTCGTTAAAAGAGCAACTGCGATTCGGCAACCGGGCCGAAGTGTTCTATCAGCAACTGGCCGCGCATGAATGGGGCTTTTTGCACGATCTTTACCGCAACGCCGGTGCGGCGATGCAAAACCAGGCGGCGCTGCTGGCAACCCTGCAAAGCGCGTTGCAGGGCGACGGCGTGCGTTACGAGGCCGGCCAACTGGAGATGCTGCTGCCGGTCATCACCCGCTACCTGATCGACGACGCGATACGCGGCTGGCTGTTCCAGGCCGACGCCAAGGGACGCACCTGCGCCTATTTGATTACCCGCCTCGATTATACGCCGCCCGGCGAGGAAGAAGCGGGGCGCATCCTGATCGAGCTGAAAGCCAATTCCAAAGGCAAGATAGCGATTGAAACCTTGATCGTCCGCGCCAAGGACATCGTCGGCAAAACCGTTGCCGAGATTTTCGCCGCGAAAGGTTACCTGAAAGAAACGCCGGAGCTGATCGCCGCTTACGACGAAGCCGCCGGCCGCTATTTCGACTGGCGCGGCCGCTACGGCGAACAGTTTTCCGGCTGGGGCACGGCGATTTATGTCGAAGATCCTACCGCCAGCCACCGCAGCAGCGACTGGACGCGCAAAACCACCGTAGTGCTGTCGTCGGCGGGCGGCGCCTGCCGTTTGGTCAACGACGAAAACATCCTCAGCGAGCGGGCGTTATCGCTGGAAGCGTCCGGCGACATCCTCGGCAAGTACCTGCGCAAGGCCGGAAACAGCCTGCGTTACGACAGCAAAACCGAAAACGCGATGGAAGCCTCGAAAGCCGACATACCCAAAGGCGTGTTCACCGAATTGCCGGTACACGGCTACATCCTGATGTTTCATCTGGAACTGCATCACCATGTCTGGGTGCATGTCGACGACATGGAACCTTACCAATACCAGCCGGAATTGAAACAAAAACTGATTTTGCCGCCGGAACAAACCGACCTGATCGACATCCTGACCGCTGAGATGGATATGCTGATGGATGACATCGTCGCCGGAAACTCCGGCGGCACCACGGTGTTGTGCGCGGGTCCGGCGGGAGTCGGCAAAACCCTGACCGCCGAAGTTTATTCTGAAATCATTAAGCGCCCGCTGTACCGGGTGCATTCCGGGCAGTTAGGCCTGAATGTCGGGGAAATGGAGAAAGTACTGAAAGAAACGCTGATCCGCGCCCAGCGCTGGGGCGCAGTCATGCTGATCGATGAGGCCGACGTCTATATCAAGCGCCGTAGCGACAATCTGGCTTCCAACGCCGTGGTCGGCGTGTTTTTGCGGGTGCTGGAATATTTCAACGGCCTGCTGTTTTTAACCACCAACCGCGTCGACGACATCGACGAAGCGATTATTTCCCGCTGCATCGCAATGATCAAATACCACGCGCCCAACAGCGCCGACCGCCGCAAAATCTGGGGAGTGATGACCGAGCAGTTTGCGTTGCCGTTGGATCAGGCATTGATCGACCAGCTGGCCGAACTGTTCCCGACCGCGACCGGCCGCGACATCAAGGGCTTGACCAAGCTGGTCGCCAAGTTTTGCCTGCAAAAGCAGCTGGAGCCGAGTCTTGAGGTGTTCAAGCGTTGCTCTGTGTTTCGGGGCTTGGAATTGGCGGGTGCGGGATGAGGATTGACGGAGACGTTTTTTATCGTTCCCCCTCCGGCGCTCATCGTTATACACAAGTGTCTGCGGTAGACCGTCATTCCGGCAGGGATTGCCGGACCCGTTAGAGCGCGTAGCGAATCCAGAGCACAGGGATGTGAGCGGTTGATTTTATTGAGCGATTCCCTATGGCGTAGTACTTGCTGCCCGTTTCGGTATTGCCATCCATGGCTTCTCGGCAATTGCTCCATGCATTGCTCTACCTCCTGCATCCGTGCAGTCGTGGATCCCGGCAATCCCTGCC
>JBAQYH010000386.1:0-1888 GCA_049299935.1 Methylobacter sp.
TTTATCGAGGGTCAGCAGAAGGGGCTCCTGCCCCTCTGCTGACGCGCGGCATCCCTGCCGCGCCCCTAACGGGCTTATCTCGATAAAAGCTCCGGTGCTCGGCGCGGCAAACGGGAAAAATACGTCCGTGCGTAACATCAGTGATTAATAGAACACGGATTAGACGGATTTTTAATAACCGACGCTAAATTTATTTTGCACTTTTTTAATCCGTATTAATCAGTTGAATCCGTGTCATCCGTGTTCCATTTTTCTAACTGCTGAGTAGTTACAAATATTAAATCTTCAGTTCCCGAACGCAATCACATCACAGACAGAGGCTCACCATGCTACTTGCCATTGAAAATGTTTTAACCGGCGAAGAACTCGCCAACGCGCGTGAACTATTCGCCAAAGCGCAATTCGTCGATGGCCGGGTCACCGCGGGCGAGCTGGCCGCGAAGGTGAAAAACAACCTGCAACTGGCCGCCAATGCGGCGGAAACGCAAGTGCTGACCGACATCGTTCATGATGCGTTGCATTGCAATCCGCTGTTTGTTTCCGCCGCCTTGCCGAAGGTGGTCTGCCCGCCGCTGTTCAATCGCTATGTTCCCGGCATGGATTTCGGCATCCATGTCGACAATGCGATCCGCGTCGGCGCAACAACCTTCCGCACCGATGTATCGGGAACGCTGTTCCTGTCCGAGCCGGAAGAATATGAAGGCGGGGAGCTGATCATCGAAGACACGTACGGCGTGCAGCAGATTAAACTGCCCGCCGGGAGCCTGGTGCTGTATCCATCGAGCAGCCTGCATAAAGTGGAACCCATCACCGGAGGCCACCGCGATGTTGCAGTGTTCTGGGTACAGAGTATGATTCGCGATGTCGCCCAGCGCTGCCTGTTGTTTCAGCTTGATGCCGGTATCCAGAGCCTGCGTGCCCGTGCCCCGGAAAGCCCTGAGATTATCCCGCTGGTCGCCACTTACCATAACCTGCTGCGGATGTGGGCAGATATTTAACAAAAAACAGAGACTATCAGAATGGCGAATGTACAAAACCCGGCGATATTGACTAAGCAACCTAAACGGCTGCCATGGCTCAAATGGCTGCGCCGTATCCATGCCTGGGTCGGGCTGTGGGGCGCGGCGTTGGGTTTGCTGTTCGGCATCAGCGGGATTTTACTCAACCACCGTACGGTGATGAAGATTCCGGCCGCGCACATGGAACAGACGCAAATCGAACTGGCCTTACCCATGCCGCTTCCAGCCGATGCCAAAGCCTTGGCAACATGGCTGCAAACACAGTTAAACATCGTCCGGGAACCCAGCAAAATTTCCACTGAACCGGCAAAAACCGTGACCTGGGCCGGTCAAAACATCCAGCAACCCAGCCAGTGGCGAGTGGACTTCCACAGTCCGCAACAGTCTGTTAATGCCGAATATTGGGTCGGTAATACGTTTGTTTCGGTAAAACATCAGGATGCCAATATTTTCGCATTCATCACCCGATTGCACAAAGGGGTCGGCATGGGTACAGCCTGGGCGCTGCTGGCCGATACGCTGGCCGGTGGCTTGGTGTTTCTTTCGCTGACCGGTCTTTTGTTATGGACCAAGCTGCACGGCTCACGCCTGGCTATGGCCGGCTTGGGGCTGACCTCGCTTGGATTGGCAGTGTTTGAGGCACTGAACGCTCTATAATCCGCTCACAGTAAAATGGATAGCGCTACATCTTTCAATTACAGGCTGATGTTACGTAAGGACTGTATTTCTCATATTTGTCGAACTGAGTCCGTAGTTTACGGAAATGCCCTTAAACCAGGGTGCCAAATAGCAATGAAAACTTGCCGATGGAGCGGATTCAATCCCGTTTGCCGCGCCGAGCACCGGAGCTTTTGTCGAGATCAGCCCGT
>JBAQYH010000387.1:0-10613 GCA_049299935.1 Methylobacter sp.
GCCTGGAGCGCATCGCGATGTACTTGCAGGGCGTTAAAAGCGTTTACGACCTGGTCTGGACCAACGGCCCCTTTGGTACCGTCACTTACGGCGACGTGTTTCATCAAAACGAAGTGGAAATGTCCGCTTACAACTTCGAGCACGCCAACGTCGAGTTCATGTTCCAGTGCTTCGAGACTTACGAGCGGGAATGCACCAAGCTGATCGAATTGAACCTGCCGCTGCCGGCCTATGAAATGGTGCTGAAAGCCTCGCATGCCTTCAACCTGCTGGACGCGCGCCACGCGATTTCGGTTACAGAGCGCCAGCGCTATCTGTTAAGAGTCAGGAATTTGGCCAAATCCGTAGCCGAAGCCTATTACCAACGCCGGGAATCGCTGGGCTTTCCGATGTTAACCGAGCAGGGAGCATAACATGAGCACAAGCCAACATTTACTATTCGAGCTGGGTTCGGAAGAACTGCCGCCCAAGAACTTGCTGAAATTAAGCAACGCCTTATTAAATAACATCATCCAGGGGCTTAACGCCGCTGAACTGACTTTTACCGGCAGCAAGGCTTACGCCACCCCCAGGCGTCTAGCCGTTTTTATCGAAAACCTGGCCAGCGCACAGCCCGATAAAATCGTAGAAAAACGCGGCCCGGCAATACAGGCAGCATTTGCGCCCGACGGCACGCCCAGCAAAGCGGCTATGGGCTTTGCGGTCAGCTGCGGCACCAGTTTCGATCAACTGGAACGCTTGAAAACCGACAAAGGCGAATGGCTCAGCTACACCCAAGCCGTCAAAGGGCAAGCAACTAAAAACCTGGTCCCCGACATTATCCGTCAGAGCATCGCCGGACTGCCGATTGCCAAGCGTATGCGCTGGGGCAGCTTCACGACCGAGTTTGTAAGGCCGGTACACTGGGCTGTTTTGCTTTACGGCGACAGCATCATCGACACCGAAATTCTGGGACTGCAAACGGGTGCGACCACACAGGGACACCGTTTCCATGCGCCGCAAAAAATCACCCTGGCCCAGCCGGAAGACTACGCCGATGCCTTGTACAAGCAGGGCCGCGTCATTGCCGATTTTGAACAAAGAAAGGCCCTCATCCGCGAGGCGGCACAAAAAGCCGCCGCCGCAGTGAACGGCATTGCGCATATCGAGGACGATTTACTGGAAGAGATTGCCGCCCTAAACGAATGGCCGGTGCCGATTACCGGGACTTTCGACCCGCGCTATCTGGAGCTGCCTCCTGAAGTGTTGATCACCACGATGCAAACCAACCAGAAATATTTTCCGGTTAAAAATGCCGAAGGCGGTTTGCTGGCGAACTTTATCACGTTCAGCAATATCGAAAGCAGCAACCCCAAGTCTATACAACAGGGCAATGAACGCGTGGTAACCCCGCGTCTTTCCGATGCGGAGTTTTTCTGGAACCAGGATCGCAAGAAAAACCTGGAAGATCGCGTAGAAAGCCTGTCCAGCGTTATTTTCCAGGAGAGCCTGGGTACGGTTTACGACAAAACCATGCGGGTCCGGAATCTCGCAAAATTTATTGCCGGACATCTGGGCGCCGATGTTGAATTGGCCGAACGCGCCGCGTTATTGGCCAAAACCGACCTGATGACCGAAATGGTCGGCGAATTCGGCAACCTGCAAGGCACTATGGGCCGCTACTATGCCATGGCGGAACACGAACCGAAAGCCGTCGCCCTGGCGCTTGAGGAACAGTATTTCCCGAAACAGTCCGGCAGCCCAACCGCAAGCAGCACAACAGGGCAAATCCTTGCCATTGCGGAAAAAATAGACACGTTGGTCGGTATTTTTGCAGTCGGCCTGATCCCTACCGGCGACAAGGACCCTTATGCGTTGCGGCGCGCCGCATTAGGCATACTCCGGACCATCATAGAGAACAAGCTCAACATCAATATCGTTGAGTTGACGGAATTCGCCGGCGCCCAGATTAAAACCGCTTCCGATCAATCGGCGACATCCGACCGCGTTATCGATTTTATTTTTGAACGCCTGAAAGGCTATTGCCTCGATCAAGGCTACACCGCCGATGAATTCGACGCGGTAGTCTCGGTAAATCCCGCCGAACCGCTGGATTTTATGCAGCGCTTGCAGGCCGTTAAAACTTTCAGGCAACTTCCCGAAGCCGAAAGCCTGGCGGCGGCGAATAAACGCATCCGCAATATCCTGAAGAAATCGGAGTCCCAACCGGCGACCAGCGTCGGCGCATTGGTTGAGCCGCAAGAAAAACAGTTGCTGCAAGCCGCCCTGCAATCCGAAGGCGACATTCAACCGTTACTGGCGCAGCGCAATTACCAGGCGACTCTTAACCGTCTGGCGGGACTGCGCAATGACGTCGATGCGTTTTTCGATCATGTAATGGTAATGACCGATGATCTTGACTTGCGCGCCAACCGGCTGGCATTGCTGAACCTGTTGTCCGAGCAGTTTTTGACCTGTGCCGACATCTCCAAATTGCAATCGTAAATGAACATTTTTCCCGGATCATCATTCCCACGCTCCAGCGTGGGAATGCAGCCAGCACCGCTCCAGCGGTGCGGGATCACACTATAAATCATGCCTGAAAACCGCTACGTATTGCTGGATCGTGATGGCGTCATCAACCATGACTCGGATGGCTTCATAAAATCCCCGGAAGAATGGCTGCCGATTGAAGGCAGCCTTGAAGCCATTGCCCTGCTCAATGAACATGGCTATAAAGTCGTGGTGATCACCAATCAGTCCGGCGTAGCCCGTGGCTTACTCGACGCCGTCACGCTGGAAAAAATCCATGCAAAAATGCAGCGCATGACCGAACAGAAAGGCGGAAAAATCGACGCGATCTATTTCTGCCCGCACGGCCCGGACGACGGCTGCAACTGCCGCAAGCCCAAACCCGGGCTGCTTGAACAATTTGCAGCCGACAACCATGTCAGCCTGAGCGGCATGGCGATGATCGGCGATTCGCTCCGCGACCTCCAGGCGGCGCAGGCCGTCGGCGCCAGACCAATACTGGTCAAAACCGGCAAAGGCCAAGAGACTTTGCTTAAAAATCCTAATCTCAACATTCCCGTTTTTGAGAACTTATATGACGCAGCAAAACACATCACATCAAGACACTAGACCTAAAAACTATATAGGCTCGGCGCTGTTATTTGTGGGCATCTTCTCGACCGCTACCATAGTCGGCCTGTTGCTTATTGCAGGCATGCTATTGCCCTTCAAAACACGCTGGAAAATCGGTCATGTCTGGTGCGCCATTATCGGCTGGATGACCAAGGTTTTTTGCGGTCTCACCTATGAAATCGAAGGGCTTGAACACATCAACCCGCAACAACCTGCCATTATATTAAGCAATCATCAGTCTGCATGGGAAACGCTGGCGTTAAGATATATTCTCCCGCCTCATTCAGTGGTCATAAAACGTGAATTGCTTTATCTCCCGATTTGGGGCTGGGCGCTGCTCACCCTAAAATCGATCATTATCAACCGGAAAAATCAACGCGCTTCATTACGCGCTTTACTCGAACAAGGCACAGAATATTTAAACCAAGGCTTATGGGTACTTATTTTTCCGGAAGGCACTCGTGCCGGCGCCAGGGAAGTGCTGAAGTTTAACATCGGTGGCGCGATGCTGGCACATAAAACCGGCGTTCCAGTCGTCCCCGTCGCACATAATGCCGGTGATTTTTGGCCGCGCTATAGTTTTTTAAAATATCCAGGCGTCATCAAGTTAAAAATCGGCCCGGTCATAGAGACCAAGGGACGCAAAGCCGCCGATATCAATGCAGAAGCAGAGGCCTGGATAACGCAGGCAATGAAAGAGATGGATTGATTGCCCAGGTAAAAGGCGAAGGGCGAAAATAAGAGGCGCCTCTTTTACCTTTCGCCTTTTGCCCTTCATATATGCGTATAATGCCGCACATCGCATTTTCACTAATAACGGAAACACTCACATGAAAAAACTATTGCTCATTTCGCTATCTGTCTTATTACTCCCTGCCTGCGCAGACAAAAATCAATATGAACAAACTGTATTGGAGCAAATGCAGTTAGAAAAAGATATTAAGGACTATAAACTATCCCCCGAGCGCATGGCTAAATGCGTTGTTGATACGACCACGAACAACATGCCCGGCGTTTTTGCTCTCGATCCCAAACGTTTGACCGCTTACCGCAACTATACAAAAATGCTGACGCTGTCTTCATCTAAAGATCCTAAAAAAACCCTTGAAGAATTACGCGCTGATTTTGGTTCGGCAAAAGATCTCGCAGAAGCTCATTCTAACTATACCGAAAGCCTGATGGACTGTTTATCCGCCCTCATCGGGGAATCGGAAGAACCCACAAAAGATGAAAAATAGCTTTAGCGTCCAAACATCTAAATTGAAAGAACGCGAACGGATATCCTTATGTTTTTTGACGAGGATATGCAATGGCGTCATCAACCGATTGGATCAATCATATCAAAATGTGCAGCGTAGCGGTTTAAAACAGGCGGTGTATTGTCGACAACAGAACCTCAAGCGCCCTACCTTTTCGGCGAGATTAAACGACTGATGAACTCGGGTACCTGCATTCCCTGAACCCAGCGGGGCTCTTTGTTGTTTGTTTCATCTCATCAGTCATTTGCATGAGAAAACCTCGCTGATCATCACGACCAATTTGAATTTTTCTGAATGGGTGCAAGTGTTCGGTGATGCGAAAATGACGACTGCCTTTTGGATGGTGATTGACAGTGATTATTGGCATATAAGGAGCGGCATACCGTCGAATGCATGTGTTCGGCAAGCTCAAGCACTATCGCAAAATTGCTACGCAACATGAGAAAAAAACTATTAATTACATGGGGTGCTGTCGTTTTCCTCCCTGCTTTTATGGCTGAGATGAAACGTCAATAGAACCTAGCTAAACTTATTTTAATGACTCAAAATTATCAATTTAAGTCACAAGAGGAATTAAGATTTTGGAGAAAAAGATAGGAGCCGAAGCTAGATATTTGTACTTCAACAACCAATGCCCATAACATTTGGGCTGATTAGCTTTAATCGTACAAAAATTGAAATTCTTTAAAACTAAGCTAAGCAGTGAAATTCTGAAACTGCTTTTATAAACTAAATAGATCCGTAGAACTATATAGAATTCTAAAATAATGACTAAAACTTACTTAATTGAATTTATGTTTAATAAACTAGCCCCATAAAACAAAATCCATGATTTTGTTTTATGGGGTATTGCAAGTCAGCAAAATCGTAGCTAATTTGGAAATAGAATTTAATCTTCTAAAGTAACAACAGGCCTATCAACTAGCTCAACATAAGCCATAGGCGCATCATCGCCAGGTCTAAATCCGCATTTCATAATGCGTAAATATCCACCAGCTCTGTTTTTGTAACGTGGGCCTAACTCATTAAATAGTTTAGTTACTACATCACGATCACGTAACCGTGAAAAAGCAAGTCGTCTTTTAGCGACGCTGTCTTCTTTAGACAAAGTAATTAATGGCTCAGCATAACTTCTTAATTCTTTAGCTTTAGGCAAAGTAGTTTTTATTAATTCATGCTTAAATAATGAACTAACCATATTACTAAATAGCGCTTTACGATGACTGCTATTTATATTGAATTTTCTTCCGGATTTACGATGTCTCATTGTTAGAAGACCTAATTTTAGTGTGTTATTGCGTGAGTTTGATCTGCAAGGTTTTCAGGAGGCCAGTTTTCTAACCGCATCCCTAAAGATAAACCTTTTAAAGCAAGAATGTCTTTTATTTCTGTTAAGGACTTTTTGCCAAGATTTGGTGTTTTTAATAATTCAACTTCCGTACGTTGAATTAGGTCTCCAATATAAAAAATATTCTCAGCTTTTAAACAATTAGCAGAACGTACTGTTAACTCAAGATCATCTACTGGACGAAGCAGAACGGGGTCAAATATTTCTTCGACCTCAACTTCTTCCTCGGCAAGCTGATCATTTACTTTTTCAAAATCAACGAAAACAGATAACTGATCGTGAAGAATCGTAGCAGCAAGTTTAATTGTTTCTTCTGGATCAACAGTTCCATTTGTTTCCAGTTCAATTATAAGTTTATCTAGATTAGTACGCTGCTCAACGCGTGTACTTTCAACCTGATAAGCAACCTTAACAATCGGGCTATATGAAGCATCGAGCTGAAGGGCTCCTACAATTAAGCTATGCTCTGAATTGGATTTACGAACACTTACTGGTTCATAACCTCTTCCGCGGCGCACCCTGATCTTCATATTTAAGACGCCAACCTGAGTGAGATTTGCTATCACCAATTCAGGATTAATAATTTCCACATCATGTGGTAATAATATATCAGCGGCGGTAACACAACCCGCTCCATGTTTTGAAAGGGTAAGTTCAACTTCATCTTTAGAATGAAGTACAACCGCTAATTTTTTAAGATTAAGCAAAATATCAATTACATCTTCTTGAACACCTTCAATAGTGGTGTACTCATGAAGAACGCCTTCAATTTCAACATCCGTAACTGCACAACCAGGAATTGTAGACAACAGCACACGACGCAATGCATTACCAATAGAGTGACCAAATCCTCTTTCAAGAGGTTCAATAACAATCTTAGAATGATTAGGTGTTTTGCTTACAACCTCAACTAAGCGAGGCTTCAGCAAGCCAGAAATGGAATTCTGCATTTATATCCCTCAGAACTGCGATTATTTAGAGTAAAGCTCAACTACCAACTGCTCATTTATATCACTACCTAAATCTACACGATCCGGTAAAGAACTAAATGTACCTGACATTGCTTTGGTATTAACTTCAACCCATGAAGGAAATCCATATTGTTCTGTTATAGTCAAAGCGTCAACAATTCGCTGCTGTTTTTTCGCTTTCTCTCTAACATTAAGAACATCACCAGGAGAAACCTGATAGGAAGGAACATTGATCAAGACATTATTTACCTGTATGGATTTATGACTAACCAACTGACGAGCTTCAGCGCGAGTAGATGCGAAACCCATACGGTATACAACATTATCTAACCTTGACTCTAAAAGATTCAACAAATTCTGACCTGTTGCGCCCTTCTTCGAATCCGCCGATTTATAATAGTTTCGGAATTGCTTTTCTAAAATACCATATATCCTGCGCAAGCGTTGCTTAGCTCTCAACTGTACAGCATAATCCGAACTCCGAGCACGCTTAGTGCCATGCTGCCCAGGACGCTGATCCAATTTACATTTATTTTCTAAAGACTTTCCTCTGCTTTTTAAGAACAGATCTGTTCCTTCTCTTCTACTTAATTTACAGGTAGGTCCAAGATATCTTGCCATAACAAACTACTCCAGATTTTTATACGCGGCGTTTTTTCGGCGGACGACATCCATTATGAGGAATTGGCGTCACATCAACAATATTATTAATTTTGAATCCCAAATTATTCAGAGAACGCACTGCAGATTCACGACCAGGACCAGGACCTTTAATCATGACATCAAGGTTTTTCATGCCAAACTCTAAAGCCACAGAACCAGCCTTCTCAGCAGCAACTTGCGCAGCAAATGGCGTACTTTTTCTAGAACCACGAAAACCCGATCCACCAGATGTTGCCCATGAAAGAGCGTTACCTTTTCTATCTGTGATAGTTATTATAGTATTATTAAAAGACGCATGAACGTGCACTATGCCATCTGCAATTTCTTTTTTTATACGTTTTCTTGAACGATTTTGACTCGCCATTTACATTCAACCTCTTAAAGGAATATCTTATTTTCTAATTGCCTTGCGAGGACCTTTACGAGTACGTGCATTAGTTCTCGTTCTCTGCCCTCTTAAAGGCAATCCTCTACGATGTCTTATTCCGCGATAGCAACCCAGATCCATCAAACGTTTGATATTCATAGAAACTTCACGACGCAGATCACCTTCCACTGTCATCTTCGAAACCACATTGCGAATAGCTTCTAATTGTTCTTCAGTCAGTTCTTTTATTTTTATCGAGGTCGCTATTCCCACCTCACCACAAATTTCACTTGCTGTTTGACGACCAACACCATAAATAGCAGTTAAAGCAATTACCGCATGTTTATGATCTGGTATATTTATCCCGGCAATACGTGCCATCTAGATACTCCCCTTGGTAGCACTCTAAAGTTAAGCGCCAAATTATAGCATTGCATAAATTATGGCGCAACAATTATTATCCTTGTCGTTGTTTATGTTTTCCGTCTTCACAGATAACCCTGACGACACCATTTCTTTTTACAACTTTGCATTTTCTACAAATTTTTTTAACAGAGGCACGAACTTTCACTACTTACTCCTAGATTGCTCTTGTCAATAATTTATTTTTTTAGATTAGCTTTTTTCATCAAGCCATCATATTGCTGTGACATAACATGAGTTTGCATCTGAGAAATGAAATCCATTACAACCACCACAATAATCAATAGAGATGTTCCTCCAAAATAGAATGGAACATTCCAGTAAACAATCAAAAACTCAGGTAACAAACAAACCAGCGTAATATAGAATGCACCAATTAAAGTTAGTCTTGTCATCACCTTATCAATATAAGAACTTGTTTGGAGACCAGGTCTTATACCGGGCAAAAACGCACCCGATTTCTTTAAATTTTCAGCAGTTTCCTTGGAATTAAATACCAAAGCGGTATAGAAAAAACAAAAGAAAATAATGGCCGTTGCATAAAAAATAACATAAATCGGTTGACCAGGAGATAACATTGTAGCCACATCCTGAAGCCATGCAAAACCTTCACTATTCCCAAACCAACCAGCTATCGTTGCTGGAAATAAAATTATACTTGATGCAAAAATGGGTGGTATTACACCAGCCATGTTGAGTTTTAGGGGCAAAAAGCTGCTTTGGCCCGCATACATTTTACGACCTTGCTGCCTTTTTGGATAGTTAATGAGAATTCTTCTTTGTCCGCGCTCAACAAAAACCACCAAAGCCGTAACGGAAATTGACAACAAAAAAAGTAAAATAATAAAAGCCCCATTCATTTCACCAGTTCTAGCCAATTCTAAAGTACCGCCGATTGCTTTTGGCAGCCCGGAAACAATACCCGCAAAAATGATAAGTGATATACCATTGCCAATACCGCGCTCGGTAACCTGCTCACCTAACCACATCAAAAAAACCGTCCCTGTAACCAAAGTAACGGTTGTAATGACGATAAAGCCAATTCCTGGACTCAAAACCACCGAGAGACCGCCTGCGGTTTGATTTTGCAACGCCAAAGAAATACCAATAGCCTGAAAAGTAGCTAAAACCACTGTACCAAATCGAGTGTATTGTGAAATTTTACGCCGCCCTGACTCACCTTCTTTTTTTAGCTGCTCCATTGCCGGAATAACAACAGTCATCAATTGCATAATAATTGAAGCCGATATGTAAGGCATGATACCCAAAGCAAACAGGCTTAAACGCATCAAAGCACCGCCCGAGAACATGTTAAACATATCCAGAATAGACCCGCTTTGCTGCTCAAACATTACAGCAAGCGCTTTGGGATCAATCCCAGGCACTGGAATGTGCGCCCCGACTCTATATACAAAAAAAGCTCCCAAAACGAAAAGCAGTCTAGCTTTAAGCTCCGAAAAACCGCCGACCTTGCCAGCCACCTGAGCTCTTGAAGTACTCACTTAAACCTCTACTTTTCCGCCAGCAGCTTCAATAGATTCTTTGGCTCCACCAGTTACTTTAATACCTTTAACGGTAACAGCTTTGGTTAATTCGCCAGACTTAATTATTTTAGCTTTCTTTGTAAAAACAGGGACAACATTGGCATCGATCAAAACTTTAAGATCTATTACATCAACACTTAAACTATCGATCTCATTTAATCTGACTTCTGCTGAATATTTACTGATTAGCGAAGTAAATCCAATCTTAGGCAATCGACGCTGCAAGGGCATCTGCCCTCCCTCAAAACCAACCTTATGAAAGCCGCCACTTCGTGCTTTTTGGCCTTTATGACCTCTTCCACAAGTTTTACCCAGTGTACAACCAATGCCTCGCCCTACTCGTTTAGATTTTTTACGAGCCCCTTCACTTGAACGGATAGTATTCAAAAACATTACACTTCCTCGAATTTTAACATGTATGATATTTTGTTTATCATACCACGATTTTCAGGTGTATTGAGTACAAGAACCGTCTGATTGATTTTGCGTAATCCCAAACCTTTTAAACAGGCTTGATGACGTGGTAAACGCCCAAATCTGCTTTTCGTCATCGTAACACTTATTTTATTGCCAGCCATTACTACTACCCAATAATCTGTTCAACTGATAAGCCGCGTTTTGCAGCTATTTGGTTAGCACTATGCATTCCTGTAAGCCCATTGATAGTTGCTCTTACAACATTAATAGGATTACTGGTCCCGATGCATTTAGCTAATACGTTATGCACTCCAACTACTTCAAACACTGCTCTCATTGCTCCACCAGCAATAATGCCTGTACCTTCAGAAGCAGGCTGCATATAAACTTTAGCTGCCCCGGTAGTATTCATAATAGGATATTGCAAGGTGTCGCCCTTTAAAGAAACCTTACGCATATTTTTACGTGCTTGTTCTAAAGATTTTTGTATTGCAATAG
>JBAQYH010000388.1:0-8011 GCA_049299935.1 Methylobacter sp.
GCCATAAACTGCTTATAAGCGGGCATGTTTTCCTCGGATAAAGGCGAAAAATCACAAGCCTTGCGTACTTTTTTAATCAAGTTCGGCAGGCAAATGAAATGGGAAAAGTCGTTTTACGAGGTTTGAAGTCCAACTGTATCGGATAAGCCGTGACTGTTACCAGTCACGACTCTCCTAAGAACCGTGCATGCAAGTTCCCCCGCACAGAGCTTAAAATGATGGTTAATGAATGCGGATACGATCATACCAGTCCGGCTGTCTGGCCAACATTCCGACAGTTCTGGCGTTGGTATCATTGATGGAAGCATGTGTACCAAAAGTCTTTAGAATCTGAATGTGAGTCGGTGGCGGAGCTTGGTTATAACTTCCTGTGGGAGTTGGTCAAGCCAAGGTTAAACCAACCCGATCCTTGTCATGATAACGAAATATATGAGAAAAAATGCACATTCATAACATAGAATTGAACTCAGATGCTAATCCTGATACGTAACTGTTTAGCTGTTTCTCGTAGCCTTTTTACTAGCCCCATATTGCCAATATGGTAGTGTAAAATAAAAAAGCGGTCGTCGATTCTAAGTGACCATTTTGTTGTACTTCAGAATCTCTAAATAGAAGGAAAGACAATGAAAGTATTTGTGGCGTATGGCTACAACGATCAAAATAAATGGATCGAGGAAATGGCCATTCCTGTTATTAAAGCATTGGGCTTTGAAGTTGTTCATGGCAAGGAAATACCAGGCTTGGATATTTCCGACGAGATCATAAACCGGATAAAATCTTGTGAATTATTGGTAGGGTTTCTAACTAAACGGGAGGACGACCCAGGTGGCGGCAAGTGGGTTCGTGACGAGATTGTAGCCGCCAAAACAGCAGGGCTGCTCTATATTCCTGTAGTGGAGAAAGGCGTAAATTTCCAATCTAATATTCTTGGCGATGTGTCTTGGGAACCTTATGATGAAACTTCCAGAGATATGTTTCTGGTCAATTTAATTAAGGCAGTGGCCGACAAGTCTAAGATACTTGCTGCACACCCTAAAGAGAAAAAAATGCTAATTAGATTGGAGCCCGGCACTTTCAATACCACTGTAAAGAAATTTCTGGATGACGATACTCCTTTCTTTTGCAAATATCGTTTCTCAAACGAGTCTGGAGAAACGATCGCAGTGTCAGATTGGCTCGATGGAACAATAAGAAAAATTTCAAAGGGATTGGGTATCGAAGTGGATATGAAATACATCCCAGTTCCCGAGAATTCGGAAAAAGCATCTATTGAGGTAAAAGTCAAAGTTGGAAGCGATACCTGGCTTTCAGAGCCACAACCGATCAGTCGTCCAATTATTACCATGGAGAAAAAAGAAACATGAATCTTCATATCAAGCAAGACTTTGATTATCAAGGAGATGAACGATGGCTATGGTCTCTGGGTGTTTATGGTCAAGACAATGAACTTGATCGAATATCATTTGTTCGATATACCTTGCCTCCGATTTTCCTTCAACCAAGTATTAAATCAACTGACCGTGATTTAAACTTCCGTATCTTCGAGGAAGCTTATGAAGAGTTTAGGATTTATGTAAAAGTTGTTTACAAGGATGGAGAAGAAAAAAATTTGGAACATGACTTGAAGCTGGCAAAGATAAGCGTTAAAAGCGAGTGCCAAAAAAGGGAGGACGAAACTTGGGATTGGGGATTGTCTATCGAAGGCACCACTGACGAGGAACTGGGCAAGATTCAAAGCGTAACTTATCAACTGCACAAGAAAAAGAGAACCACGCGCAACCGAAAGTCAGGCTTCAGGATCGAGGGCAGTGATTGCGGCATCATTCCAGTTTTAGTTGACGTGGACTTTGGTGATGGACGGGCTTCCAGTTTCAAGGAAAATCTTCAACTTGTCCCCGGAAGGGAAACCCTAGAAAAGAAAAACCTAGATGAAAGAGCCAATCTCGCCCAGCTATTTGCTCCCCCTTTAACGCCTAGAAAAGACGAATCCGGATATCTCCAAGGCAGCGTTCAATCTACTCAGGGTGTAGATGAAACCACCTCCACTGCTGTGGTCGAGCCAGTCGAGAACTCCGCGAAAGCGGTTGCTGAAGAGCAGGGAACCTCTACAATACCGCCCACCCTGATGGATCGGGTCAACCGGGATGTAAAATCCATTGTGGGCGAATTATTCAAACTGTTTAGAGGTCCGTCAAGCCCTAGCGCTTCTTCCGGCTCTGTTGTCGATTTTAGGAGTGTTATCAAAAATCCGATTTTTCCTGCCGACATCCAACAGCTAAAACAATATATTAGAGCATTGAAAGGCATACAGGACTTTTCCCTGGCCCGCAACTTATTGAGCGTCGTCTTGCAGGCCGAGGATAAGAAATGGCTGGAGCACGGGGACTGGATCAAGCAGCAACTGGCCATTTGCACTTACAAGGACGAGGAAATACCTTCGCAGAAACGTCTGAACCTAGCCTTGGCCATATTGGAAGGAATCGGCTTGCGCGACCCGGACAACAATAATTCTGAAACCCTGGCGCGAGGAGGGGCGATTTATAAACGTAAGTGGCAGACTTTCGGACAATTGGAAAATTTAAACGAAGCCTTGTTTTTCTATCTGGCTGCCTACGAACGCAACCCTGAACAAGACATGGGCTATGGCGGCGTCAACGCGGCGTTCATCTTGGACTTGCTTGCGGACCGCCTCAAAACCATTGCTTTCCGCAGCGGCGCGCAGGTCGGTGAAGCTGAGCGATTGCAGCAGAAGGCGGCGGACCTCCGCGGTCGCATGGCGACGGAAATACCGAATCTGGCATCAAAGCTCAATGCAACAGCTCCGGCGACGAATTATTTGGACAACCAATTCTGGTTTCAGGTAACCATGGCCGAAATTCATTTCGGCTTGAAAAACTATGAAGAAGCCGGCCAATGGCTCAAAAAGGCTAATGAGATCAACGCCTGGGAATGGGAAAGGGAAACTATATTCAACCAATTGGTGCATATTGCCCGTTTGCAGGGCATCGTGTGTCCCGGCGAGTTGGAACTGAACTCGGATTGGCATCCCGCCTGGAGAGCGCTCTCCCATATTCTTGGCGAGTATACCGGGCGCGCACTGGCTAATGGGCGAGGGAAAGTCGGGCTAGCTCTGTCAGGTGAAGGATTTCGCGCCTCATTTTTTCATCTAGGAGTGATGGCGCGGTTAGCGGAAATGGATGCCCTTCGTGGCGTTGAAGTCTTGTCTACCGTATCGGGTGGCAGCATTCTGGGGGCCCATTACTATCTGGAATTACAGAACTTACTGCAAACCAAACCAGACAAAGAAATTACCCGTGAGGACTACATCGAACTGGTGAAACGCATACAAGATCAATTTGTATCGGGTGTGCAAAAAAACATTCGGATGCGGGCATACTCTAACATTCGCGACAACTGGCGTATGTTGTTCCACAAGAACGACTACACCCGCAGCCATCGCCTTGGCGAACTATATGAATCGATACTCTACGAACAAGTGCGTGACGGCCATGACGAGAGCGCGCCGCGAACAATGACCGACCTGTTGATCAAACCAGCGGATGAGCCCAATCCGGAATCCTTCAGACCCAAGTCTTCCAATTGGCGACGTCGAGCCAAAGTGCCAGTGTTGCTGCTCAACAGCACCTCCCTCAACTCCGGCCACAATTGGCAATTCACCGCTACTTGGATGGGAGAACCTCCGGGGATTGTCGGCGGAGAAATCGATGTAAACGAGCGTTATCGCCGCGTTAATTACGAGAATGCGCCCACGGATAATTTGAAGCACTATCGTCTTGGCCACGCGGTGGCGGCGTCCGCCTGTGTACCGGGTTTGTTCGAACCTCTCAGTATTGAGGGACTTTTCGCGGGGCGAACGGTGTGCCTAGTCGATGGCGGTAGTCATGACAGTCAAGGCATCGCCGGCCTCTTGGACCAAGGATGCACACTGATTTTATGTAGCGACGCAAGTGGAAAAGTGGGCGACGTTGCCGCGCCCTCCGACGACCCGGGTATGGTTTTGTTACGCACGACTTCGATCCTTCAGGACCGGGTTCGCCAGTCGGGATATATGGATTTGCTCAGCCGACTGGATAGCCGCGCCCTGCAGGGACTGTTTTTTGTGCATACTAAGAAGGAATTGGAATCGGCGACCCTGGATTGTATTAATTGCACAAACCCACAATCGCCCTCGCCTTTACCCGATCATCTTACCAGCTATGATGTGGCGCGAGATTTACAGGAAAAAATTGCCGCCATCCGCACCGACCTGGACGCTTTCAGCGAAGTGGAAGCCTACGCCTTAATGGCGAGTGGCTATCTTATGACGAAGAGGGAGTTCAATCTGCTGCAGGAACAGCATCAGAAGGCTGGCAATCCGGGTACATGGGGTGGTTATGACATCGATGCACCCTGCGGTGATTGGCCGTTCAGCCCGCTGGAGCCCCTACTTGGGTCAAAACCGGGCGCGAACAAGCAACGTGCCAATTTTGAAAAGCAATTGAAGGTCGCCAGCAAGACCTTCTTCAAGACCTGCAACTTGATACCTTTTCTTAAGCTAATGGTATTTGTCTTAGTGACTGTCATCTTCTTGGACATAAATAATATGTTGACAAATTTGTGGAGCGAGTTCGGTCATAACTTATTAAGTGTAGTGGGGATATTCATAATCATCATAATCGTTGCGATTTTTCTGTTCCAATTGGCGTTCAAATGGATGTTCCCTCAAGAGGAAGGGCGTAACCTAGTAATTAAGGTCGCCATTTCTATACTAGGGTATATCCTGTCCAAGGCATATCTGGGAATATTCGACAGTCTCTTTCTCGCGAGGGGAAAATTGAAGCGACTGCTGAACTTATAGGGGTTATTTAACCGTTACGTTGGAAATTCATATTGTCATCTAATAAAAAACAACCAATTGATATAAATAGATAAATACTGAATATTGACGAGTAAATAATGTACTATACTGGTAAAATAACCATAAATTTCTTGCAAATTTTTATTCAAAATGAAGCCAAAATCCAAGAAACGAGCGGTCAATTCAATTTGTTTAAACCCCTTGCTTAAGTATCGCTCCATATTTCTATGAGCCGCTTGCACAAGACCATCCCTCATTGGGTGGTGGCGGACCGCAGATAGCCGCTTAACGCGGAGTTAAATTTAGTTTTTGATCTTTTCTCTCCTCTTTGGATAGATGATTTGCGATTGTTGGGTTCGCTGAAAGTCTGCTTCAAATTTTGGACTAGTCGTTTGCCAGGAATTAGCGACTGCCACTTAATGGGCGTTGTTGAATAAATCAAAATTTGGCCGTAAGTTCCCCACTCAGCTGTACCTTTATATTTTCATAGACACGGGATAAATCACAAATCTATTGCAGACGTACATGGTATATGGTAAATAAACGGAAACAATATAATTACTTGTTGGGCATGCGATCAAGGCATGGGAAGGAAAACCTTATGAAGAAATCCAAAGAGCGGCACCCAGAACCAGCGGATGGACGTTTAGGTGGGAAATTGGCAGACGACCAGCTATTGACCGGCGACGCCAACTCCCAAATACTGACCCTAGTGTGGTTGGATTTCCTGTCCTTGGTCGAACTCACCCCTTTTGTGTAAAAGGAGGTAAACCATGCGCGTCTTTGTGTCGTCATCGTTTCAAGATTTACAGGACTACCGCCTCGCAGCTATCCGCGTATTGCGACAGCTCGGTCATGAGGTGGTAGCGATGGAAGACTTGGTCGCGGCAAGCGAAGTACCGCTCAAGCAGATGCTTGATAAGGTAGAGCGCTGCGAGCTCTATGTAGGTCTGTTCGCGTGGCGCTATGGGTTCGTGCCCAAGAAAGAAGTCGAGCCAGGCGATGACCCGTTGGACCCGAAGGTTCACGACGCGACGTACGGCAGCACATCGATAACGCATTACGAGTACTTACATGCGAAGGCGAAGAACATTGATCGCCTTGCGTTCCTGCTCGACGAGCGTGTTCCGTGGCCCCGCACCTGATAGACGGCTTTTCCACGCTCGACCCGACGGCACCGAAAGACACCACGGACATTCGCGCGCTCCGTACAGAGCTACAGTTCGGGGCGGTGGTCTCGTACTTCAGCAACCCGAACGATCTTGAGGCGAGGGTGAGTGCAGCCGTCACAGTGGCTGGCATGAGCAGGCAGGTAAGGCTGAACTTGGCAGGCGTGGGGCAGGCGATCGACACGGTGAACGATAGTGCACCCGAGCAAGGCATTCGCCAGACCATCCGCGGAGCAGGCCTCCAACGAGCTGAAATGGTTTAATAAAACCGGACACTTCTAAAGACAGATCTATAATGTCATCAGAGGTGAACATGAGTAATCAAAATAAACATAAACGCCCCAAATACACGATCGAATTTAAACAAGACGCGGCAAAGTTAGTTAACGAAAAGGGCTACACGCACCAGCAAGCAGCCGATAATTTAGGTATTTCACTTAGCGCTATTGGACGATGGGTAAGAGCCGAACAAGGGCCAGCAACCGCATCAACAACCAAGAAAAAGGTTTTGAATTTGACTGATCAAGACGAATTAACGCGCTTACGTAAAGAAGTTGAACAATTGCGAATGGAGCGCGAAATATTAAAAAAGGCCGCAGTCTTCTTTGCGAAAGAACTTCAATAAAATACAGCTTTATTCGAGAGCAACAGAAGACTTTTCCCACTACCGTGCTGTGTAACGTCATGCAGGTCAGTACCAGCGCCTTTTATGCGAGGTCCAAAATGCCTGAAGATACAGACAAAAAAACACTGAAAAAAACAGTTTGAAACCAAGGCGGTTCAGCTATTTGAAGAGAATAAGAAAGTTTATGGTTCTCGCCGTTTATCCGAAGCCTTCATAAAAGAAGATATTCAGGTCGGGCGTTATAAAGCGAGGCAATTAATGAAGAAATTAGGCTTGAAACCACGCTATCCAAAACGGTTCAAAGTCACTACAGACAGCGATCATAATGAGGCGATTTCTCCTAATTTATTGAATAGAAAGTTTGATGTTGCTATGCCTAATAAGGTCTGGACAACTGATATGACTTACGTCTGGACACTTGAAGGCTGGCTCTATGTCGCGATTGTTATTGATTTGTTTTCCAGGCAAGTAGTGGGCTGGTCGATTGATGATCACATGCGGACTTCGCTGTGTGTTAATGCTTTGCAAATGGCATTTTGGCGACGAAAACCTGAGCCTGGTTTACAACATCATTCTGATCGAGGCAGCCAATACGCAAGTCACGAATATCGAGGACACTTGGCGATAATGAAGATGCAGCAAAGTATGAGCCGTAAAGGTAACTGTTGGGATAACGCACCGACAGAACGGTTTTTCAGAAGCTTAAAACACGAGCAACTGAACTACGAGAAATTCAGAACTAAAGAGGCGGCAAAGTTGAGTATTATTGATTATTTGGCTTTTTATAATGGTCAACGCGCGCACTCAAAATTAAGCTATCAATCCCCGCTGGAATTTGAGCGGGAATTCTATAAGAAGACTGCTTAAGAAAGTGTCCGGTTTTAGTTGACCATTACACTTGTTCCTGGATCATCTTGACCACTTGTATTTTGAAGCTGGCGTCGAATTTGCGTCGTGATCGACTCATGTATATTTATCCTTTAAGTTAATAGGTGAAGTTTATCAACCTATTCAGGTGTCCAGTTTTATTAGACCACTACATTCGAGCTTTCTGCTTAATGGCCGCTGCATGCAAATAAGTAGCCATTCAACGTTTCAGATTAAGCGGCGCGCCGTCAACCGTTAACTCCAGGCACTGTAGTTTTCCTGCGTCTACTTGGCCTACTCGTTAGAGGCCACCACCACTGGAGAATCCTCCGCCTCCCTTCCTACCGCAGCTAAATTTGCCTGGAATCTTCGCTGTTGAGAACGCATTCACCCTTAAAGTCCGCCCACCAATCTGCTGGTGGTCGAACCGATTCGCAATCGCCTCAACGGCCTGCGTATCCATCGTCGTCAGACGGCCGGTCACAATCGTAG
>JBAQYH010000389.1:0-9922 GCA_049299935.1 Methylobacter sp.
TTTTATTGGTATCGAAACGCATCGCAAAACCGCCGGTGATGTTCTTCTTGGCTGCAACCAGCTCGGCTTCCGTCGGCCCTTGCGCGATAAAATCGGCCAGGGTTTTATTCAGCACGTCCAGCGCCTGCCCGGTTTGATCGTTGCGGGTTTGCAGGCTGACCGTAAACGGCCCTTTCCTGAACATCGGCGCAAAAGAGCTGCTCGCGCTATAGGCCAGTCCGCGTTTTTCCCGGATCTCGTCAAAAAGTTTGGACACAAAACTGCTGCCGCCCAGAATATGGTTGCCGACATACAAAGCAAAATAATCCGGATCCTTGCGGTAGGTGCCCGGCATGCCGACCAGGACGTGGGTTTGTGTTGACGGGAAATCAATATGCTGTTTGCCCGCTTTGACCGGCATGACCACTTCCGGCACGGGTTCCGGCTTCTGGCCTACCGGCAAGCCTGAGACTAGCATCTCGGCAGTGCGCTCGGCCTGTTGCCTGGACAAATCGCCGACAATCACCACCATCGCATTGGCGGCGACATAATATTTCTGGTAGAAACTGCGCAGGTCAGAGACTTCAAAACCGGACACAGTGACGATCTCGCCGGAAGCCGGATGCCCGTAGGGATGGTCGCCGTACAAGGCCTTATAGTAGGCGATGCTGGCCAGCTCGGCGGGCGATTCTTCCTGCTGCTTTAATCCGGCCAAGGTCCGGTTTTTTTCCCGCTGGAAATCGGCTTCATTAAAGCTTGGGCTGGTCAAAATAACCTGTATGGTCTCCAGCGCCTTATCGAATAAAGGCTTATCCGTTAAGGTGCGCAGCGAAACGGAAGCCATATCGATCGAAATACTGGAGCCGAACTGCGCGCCGACGCTTTCAAAGCGCTGGGCGATTTGATCGGCATTCCACTGCCCTGCCCCGGTACCCAACACCCCGGATGTCAATGCGGACAGGCCGAACTGGTAGCCGTCACGCGCGCTGCCCGCATCGAAAGCCACCTGGATATCGACCATCGGCAGGCCTTCGGCATGCACATAATAAACCCGGCTGCCCTGCGCCGTTTGCCAGTGCTCGATTTTTGCAGCGGCCTGCGCCGGGCTGCAAAAAAAGCCGGCCAGCAATATAAAGCAGAGTTGAGCAGCTTGTCTGCTCAAACGAAACTTATGCCCTTTGGGTATAAAGCTGAGTTGAGCAGTTCGTCTGCTCAAACGAAACTTATGGCCTTTGGCTATAAAACTTAACAGATGAATACGCATTATCTAACTCCTTTTTCAGTCTTAATCTCGCTAATGTTGCCGGTAATCGGCAAGGGTTCCAGATAAGCGACACTCAATTTATCTTCAATCAAATATTTACGCGCCACGTCACGCACCTGCTCTGCGGTAACCTGATTGACCTTCTCGACATACTCATCGACCACTTTCCAGCTCAAGCCAACGGTTTCCAGCATACCCAGCTGCATGGCCTGATAAAAACCGGAATCCCGCTCGTAAACCGCCTTGGCTAGAACCTGCGCCTTGATGCGCTGCAATTCATCGTCTTCGACCAGGTTGATTTGCAGCTTGGTAATCTCGTCTTTTAATGCGCTTTCCAGATTCCAGACGTTTTTGCCTTCGGCGGGCGTCGCTTCCAATGTAAACAACTCCGGCATCCTTGAAGTCAGGCTGTAACCGGCTCCGACGGAAACGGCGATTTGTTTGCCTCGCACCAATCCCGATTCCAGTCTGGCGCTGCTGCCGCCGTCCAGCACACCGGCCAGGACTTCCAGCGCGTATGCTTCCCACTCATTCTGCACCGTCTTCAACACCGGCACCTTATAGCCCATGACCAGATAGGGAAGTTTTGCCGGTAATTTGATCGTCATCTTCCGGACGCCCAGCTGCTCGACTTCGGCCTGCGGCTTTAGCGGTTTAAGGTCGCTGGGTTTAAGATCGGCAAAATATTTTTCCGCCAACGCGAACACGGCTTTGGGCTGCACATCGCCGACCACGACCAGTGTCGCATTATTGGGCGCATACCAACGCTGGTACCAGGCCTGAAGGTCTTCAACCTTGTAGTTTTCAATATCCGCAGGCCAGCCGATGACTGGATTTTTATAAGGGCTGTTGGTGTATGCCATCGCATTGAAATGCTCCTGCATTTTCGCCTGCGGATTGTCGTCGGTGCGCATCCGCCGCTCTTCGGTCACCACCTGCAATTCTTTTTTCAACTCATCGGCCAGCAGATGCAGATGGCGCATCCTGTCGGCTTCCAGTTCAAAACTGACCGCCAGCCTTGACGCTTCCATAGTCTGGAAATAGGCCGTGTAATCCTGTCCGGTAAAAGCATTTTCCTCGCCGCCGTTTTCGGCGATGATCCGGGAAAACTCGCCGGGAGCATGCTTGTCGGTGCCTTTAAACATCATGTGTTCAAGCATATGGGAAATACCGGTGATGCCGCCCGGCTCATAACTGGAACCGACCTTGTACCAAACTTGGGACACCGCAATCGGAGAGCGGTGATCTTCCTTAACCAGCACTTTCAAACCATTCCCCAGCACATGCTCCGACACTTTAGTCGCGGCGCTGCCTGCAAAAACCGGTAGCCACAATAATGCGGCGCATAGTAATCGTTTGTTCATAACTCCCTCTTCGATGAATGTTAAAATACTTTCCAGAAAATTCCAGGCTGCATCGCTTGCTCAGCTTGATAGTAACAGGGATAAAATAGTTCTGAATAGTTATACTTGAAAAAATAAGCCGCTCTCAATATGTGCCGACTTTATACAAAAATGCTGATTCTACGGAAACGGCACATTTTTTTTCAACTGTAAATACCGATACCTCAAACCACAGGATGTCGAAATATTATATACCCCTCTAAAAGCGGGATTGGCATCCATTCTATGCAGAACAAAAGCTTTATATATTTTTCAACCGAACCCAAGGATTAATGCATGTCGGACGTTAAAATTTATGACATCAAGCCGGAAATAGCGGCCAATGCACACATTACCGCTGAAGCCTATAAAGCCCTGTACCAGCGCTCGATAGCCGAGCCGGAAGCGTTCTGGGCCGAACAGGCCGGATTGTTTCTGGACTGGAGCAAGCCTTGGGATAAGGTCATGGACTGCGATTTCAAGACCGGCCATATCCGCTGGTTCGAAGGCGGAAAACTCAACGTCAGCGTCAATTGCTTGGATCGCCACCTTGCCGCACGCGGCGACCAGATCGCGATTATCTGGGAAGGCGACAACCCGGCGCAGGACAAAAAAATCACTTACCGGCAATTGCACGAACAAGTCTGCAAGTTTGCCAACGTCTTAAAAGCCCAAGGCGTCAAAAAAGGCGACCGCGTTTGCATCTACCTGCCGATGATCAGCGAGGCGGCCGCGGTAATGCTGGCCTGCACCCGCATCGGCGCGATACATTCAATCGTGTTCGGCGGCTTTTCCGCCGAGTCTTTAAAAGACCGGATTCTGGATGCAGACTGCCGGTTTCTGGTCTGCGCCGACGAGGGCCACCGCGGCGGCAAGATCGTACCCATCAAGGTCAACGCCGATGAAGCCGCAGCCGCCTGCCCCGGCCTTGAAAAAGTCATCGTCATCAAAAACACCGGCAATCCTGTCGACTGGCACGAACAGCGCGATGTCTGGTATCACGAAGCGATGGCAACCGCATCCGCCGACTGCCCTGCCGAAGAAATGAATGCCGAAGACCCGTTATTTATCCTGTACACCTCAGGCTCCACCGGCAAGCCTAAAGGGGTTCTGCACAGCACCGGCGGTTATCTGCTGTATACGGCGATGACCCACAAATACGTGTTCGATTACCACGACGGCGATATTTACTGGTGCACCGCCGACATCGGCTGGGTCACCGGCCATTCGTACATGATCTACGGCCCGCTATGCAACGGCGCCACCACCCTGATGTTTGAAGGCGTGCCGACTTACCCCGATGCCGGCCGCTTCTGGCAGGTGGTCGACAAGCATCGGGTCAATATCTTCTACACCGCGCCGACCGCGATCCGCGCATTGATGGCGCAGGGCGATGAATTCGTCTCCCGCAGCTCACGCAGCAGCTTAAGGATACTCGGCAGCGTCGGAGAACCGATTAACCCGGAAGCCTGGGAATGGTATTACCATACGGTCGGCGACGGTCGCTGCCCGGTCGTCGATACCTGGTGGCAAACCGAAACCGGCGGCATCCTGATCACCCCGTTGCCCGGCGCGATCGCTTTAAAACCGGGTTCAGCGACCCTGCCCTTTTTCGGCATCAAGCCTGAAATCATGGACAACGAAGGCCGAATCAGGGAAGGCGCAGCCGAAGGCATTTTAGTCATCAGCGGGTCCTGGCCCGGACAAATGCGCACCGTTTACGGCGACCATCAACGTTTTATCGACACCTATTTCAAGAACTACCCCGGCTATTATTTTACCGGCGACGGCGCGCGCCGCGACAAGGACGGCTATTTCTGGATTACCGGACGGGTCGACGATGTGATCAATGTCTCCGGCCACCGCATGGGTACCGCGGAAATCGAAAGCGCGCTGGTGCTGCACGAACATGTCGCCGAAGCGGCGGTGGTCGGCTATCCGCATGACATCAAGGGGCAAGGCATCTACGCCTATGTGACCCTGAATGTCGGCATCGAGCCTTCCGAGGAACTGCGCCAGGAACTGATCGAGCTGGTCAAAAAAGAAATCGGCCCGATTGCCCATCCGGATATTATCCAGTGGGCGCCGGGGCTGCCGAAAACCCGTTCCGGCAAAATCATGCGCCGTATTTTGCGCAAAGTGGCATCCAACGAGATAGGCAGCCTGGGCGATACTTCCACGCTGGCCGATCCGGCCGTGGTTGACGATATTATTGAGCATCGGGCTAATAAATAACTCAACTCTCTGCACACGCAAATTGCGTGTTTTAATGGGGTATGCAAGTAGGGCGTGCCGCGCGCGCCGGAGCAGAACTACAGCACTGATGGCGCGCACGGCGCGCCCTACGGCCGCTGTAACGCCAACCGCATAAAACCCCCGTTAATCGATCAAGCATTCCGCTTACAAAAATCAACTCATGGACATCATCTTCAAAGAATACAGCCGAGTCGTCTGGCAGAAAAAATGGTTTTTCCTGCTGGCTTTATTCGCATTGGCTTCCACCGTCACCCTGGATTTATCGGCGCCGGCTTACTATAAAAACATTGCCAACGGCCTGGCCGCGCCCTATTCGGACGCCACACTGGCACTGTTGCTGGACAACCTGAAACAGGTCGGAATGATTTATGCGGGCATCTGGCTGTCATGGCGGGTGTTTGAAATCGCTATCGTTCCGCTCGACGGCGGCGGCGTTAACCTGCTGGAAAAACGCTGCTTCGAGGTGCTTAAAAAACAAAAAACCATTTTTTTCGAAAACAGTTTTTCCGGCAGCTTAATCAAGCAGGCCAACCGCTTCTCGCGTTCGTTCGAAACCATCATGGACTGGTTCCTGTTCCAGTTTTTCATGAACATCGTCGCTGTCGGCATTGCATTTTCGATCTTCTACCGGCAACAGCCCGAATTCGCCTGCTATTTCCTGCTCTGGGTCGTGCTCTTTGTCAGCTGGACGGTTGCCTATTCGATATGGAAACTGCGTTTCGACAAGGCCGTCGCCCAGGCCGACTCAGCCGTCGGCGGCGTGTATTCAGACGCGGTCAGCAATATTTCCATCGTCAAAAGCTTTGCGCTGGAAGCCGGCGAACAGGCGCGCGTCAATCAGGCATCGGATTTTGTTTACCGGAAGAAAAAAATCGCCTGGACGTTGATGTTTATCTCCTTCGCCGTGCAGGGCCTGATGACCTTCGGCATCGAATTGCTGATGGTTTATTTGATGATCCAGAAGTGGAAAACCGGCGACTTCCAGGTCGGCGAGTTTGTGCTGTTCCAGTCGATCATGATCATGCTGGTCCAACGTTTATGGGAGTTCGGGCGCAATTTCAGGAACTTTTTCACCGCGCTGGCCGATGCCTCCGAAATGGCCGAGGTATTCAGACAGCAGGATGTCGAGGTCGACGCCGATAATGCAAAACCGCTATGCATCACCCACGGCGCCGTCGACTTTAACAATATCCGCTTTGCCTACAATGCAGCAAACCCGCTGTTTGAGAACTTCTCCCTGCATATCAAGGCCGGCGAAAAAGTCGCGCTGGTCGGCCAATCCGGCTCCGGGAAATCGTCGCTGACCAAACTGCTGTTCCGCTTTGTCGATCCCCAACAAGGCAGCATCTGCTTTGACGGCTTTGATGCCAAAGCCTTTACGCTGAACTCATTGCGCCGGCAAATATCCATGGTGCCGCAGCAGCCGGACCTGTTTCACCGCTCGATCCGGGACAACATCACGCTGGGCGCGGACATTTCAGAAGCCAGGCTGATTGATGTCGCCAGAAAATCCCGCTGCCTTGAGTTTATCGAACAGTTGCCCGACCGGTTCGACACGCTGGTCGGCGAACGCGGCGTCAAGCTGTCCGGCGGCGAAAAACAGCGCATCGCGATTGCCCGCGCGTTTCTGGAAGATGCGCCGATTGTGGTTCTGGATGAAGCCACCAGCGCGCTGGATTCGCTGACCGAAAAAAAGATCCAAACCGCCATTTTCGAGCTGATTAAAGATAAAACGACGCTGGTGATTGCCCATCGCCTGTCCACGATTTTAAGCATGGACCGCATTATCGTACTGGAACAAGGCAGCGTCATAGAACAAGGCTCGCACCAGCAACTGCTGGCTAAACGAGGCAAATACTACGCCATGTGGCAGCATCAAAGCGGTGATTTTTTGGTTGAATAGGCAACTGTTTGATAGTGTAACGATTTATCAAATAGGTTTTAAATAGGTTTTATTTTTTCGCAAAAACACTATATATTGTTCCACTTTATAGAAACAGACACTATATATCGATCATCAACCTTAACAGGCTGATTTTCAAATTCGCTTATTCATACACTAACCAACAGGGACCTCTCAATGTCGGCAAAGCTACATGTCATTCCAAACACCGTGACTGAAATACCGTTTCAGGACGCTTCGATGGATATTTGGGATACGAAATATCGTTTAAAAACCAAAGATGGCATCGCTATTGACGGCTCCATCGACGAAACCTACCAGCGGGTTGCCAGGGCGATTGCCGAGGTCGAAAAAGGCAAAACCAAACAGGAACAAGCTTACAAAGACTTTCTGTGGGCGTTGCGTCAGGGCGTTATTCCGGCCGGACGCATTATTTCCAATGCCGGCGCGCTGGAACACAAACCGGCCACATCGACAATCAACTGCACCGTATCCGGCACCATCGCCGATTCGATGGACGATATTCTGCACAAGGTGCATGAAGCCGGACTTACCTTAAAAGCCGGTTGCGGCATCGGTTACGAGTTCTCGACCCTGCGCCCTAAAAACGCGTATGTTTCCGGCGCCGGCGCTTATACCTCAGGCCCGCTGTCGTTCATGGACATCTACGACAAGATGTGTTTCACCGTGTCGTCCGCAGGCGGACGGCGCGGTGCGCAAATGGCGACTTTCGATGTCGGCCATCCCGATGTCGTCGAATTTATCCGCGCCAAACGCGAAGACGGACGCCTGCGCCAGTTCAACCTGTCGCTGCTGATCACCGCCGAATTTGTCGAAGCGGTAAAAAACGACCTGCCCTGGCCGCTGTCGTTTCCTGTCAGCGAAAAACAAGTCCAACTCGATAACCTGGATCTGGCTGACGGCAAACAAATCATCTGGCGCGACCTGCCTTACATCGACGGTTACATCCTTAACGAAGACGGCATGGTCGCCTGCAAAATCAGCAAAACCATGCCCGCGCGCCGTCTGTGGGACATCATCATGAGTTCGACTTACGACTATGCCGAGCCGGGATTCATCCTGATCGACAAAGTCAACGAGATGAACAACAACTGGTTTTGCGAAAAAATCCGCGCGACCAATCCCTGCGGCGAACAGCCGTTGCCGCCTTACGGTTCGTGCCTGTTAGGCTCGATCAACCTGACCCGCTTTGTTAAAAAACCGTTCACGGGCGACGCCTCGTTTGACTGGGACAGTTACCGCAAAGCCATCAAGATTTTCACCCGCATGCTGGACAACGTGGTTGAAATCAACGGCCTGCCCCTGCCCCAGCAACGCGAGGAAATCCTGACCAAGCGCCGTCACGGCATGGGCTATCTGGGTCTCGGCTCGACCGTCACCATGATGGGCATGAAATACGGTGATGCGCAGTCGCTGGAATTTACCGAAGAAGTGACCAAGGTGCTTGCGGTAGAAGGCTGGAAAGCAGGCCTTGCGCTGGCCAAGGAAAAAGGCCCGGCTCCGATCATGGAGCAGATGTTTACCGTCACCGGCGAAATGCTGCACAAGCGCCCGGAAATGATTGCCGACGGCCATCAAGTCGGCGACCGCGTGCCCGGAAAACTGCTGCATGGCAAATACAGCCGCTATATGCAGCAACTGGCCCAGGAAGAACCCGAACTGGCCGCCGCGCTGGTTGAAACCGGCGCCCGCTTTACCCATCACAGCTCCATTGCGCCGACCGGCACCATTTCCCTGTCGCTGGCCAACAACGCCAGCAACGGCATCGAGCCGAGCTTTGCGCATCATTACTCGCGCAACGTGATCCGCGCCGGTAAAAAATCCAAGGAAAAAATCGACGTGTTTTCGTTTGAGCTGCTGGCTTACCGCGAAATGATCAATGACGATGCGATGCCTTACAGCCAAGATCCCGATAAGCAATTGCCGGATTATTTCATCTCGGCGGACGACGTGACCCCGAAACAACATGTCGACATCCAGGCGGCCGCGCAAAAATGGATCGACTCGTCGATCTCGAAAACCGCCAACGTGCCGACCGATTATCCGTATGAAGACTTCAAGTCCATTTACGAGTACGCCTACGACAAGGGCCTGAAAGGCTGCACCACGTTCCGCTTTAACCCGGAAGTGTTCCAGGGCGTATTGGTTAAGGAATCGGACCTGGAAAATACCACCTACCAGTTCACGCTCGAAGACGGCCACGTCGTGGAATTCAAAGGCAACGAAGAAGTGGAATACGACGGCGAAATCCACAGCGCCGCCAACCTGTTTGATGCGTTGAAAGAAGGCTACTACGGAAAATTTTGATGGACGCTTTAAAACACGATACAGAACATCAGCAGAAAAATGCTGACATCAAAACAATGATCGAGACTACAGACATGACCCATAAAATCACAAAAAAAATCGTCAGCTACAAAGTCCTGACCAAAGAAGATGCCGAACCGGTTAAGCAAGAGCCGGAACAGCCGTCCGTCGAAAGCATGCACGAAAACGTCACGCGCCCGGAAGTACTGCTCGGTTCCACCTACAAGATCAAAACCCCGCAGTCGGAACATGCGCTGTACATCACGATCAACGACATGATCCTGAATGCCGGCACACCTCATGAAGAGCGCAGGCCTTACGAAATCTTCATCAACTCGAAGAACATGGAGCATTTCCAGTGGGTATTGGCGCTGACCCGGCTGATCTCCGCGGTGTTCCGCAAAGGCGGCGACGCCTGCTTTTTGGTCGAGGAAATGAAAGCGGTATTCGACCCGCGCGGCGGCTACTTCAAAAAAGGCGGCGTGTTCATGCCGTCGCTGGTCGCCGAGATCGGCTATGCGATCGAATCGCATTTGAAACATATCGGCATGATCAAGCCGGAAACGATGAGCGATCACCAAAAGAATTTTCTTGATGAAAAGCGCAAGGAGTTTGAAGCGCAGCATGGGGAATCGGAGGGACAGGCGTTTCCTGAGAAGGCGGTGCTTTGTAACAAGTGCAGCACTAAAGCTATGGTGTTGATGGATGGGTGTATGACTTGTTTGAATTGTGGGGAGAGTAAGTGCGGGTGAGGCCACAAGGATATCTTTGTCCGTTTATCATGAAAATATTCAAGATAGACGGACTGTT
>JBAQYH010000390.1:0-1702 GCA_049299935.1 Methylobacter sp.
GCCTTGCCCAGCCTTCACCCAGTGGTTACCCAGCATCAGCCGCTCAACCAAGCGCCGCGTGTCCGCGGTCAGCCGCAGTTTGAATAAGTAGTCGCTCCTGAAAAAGTCCAAGCCGATTTTTCCTTTACCCAGAGTTTTCATTTACTATCAGTTGCTTAGTAAAAAACAGTGCGTAAACCCTATAAACAATAGCCCGTAACCGTTTAAAGGCCAGTTCGTGGCGACCGCATTTTAAAATGAAGGCCAAAAAAGCCCTCATCCAGAGGTTCAGGTTCCATGCAATTGCAGCCATCAGGACATTGCTCAAATCGCCGGCCGTGCCTTTGAGGAAGTTACGCGCTAAGCGATAGTCGGCTTTCAAATGGCCGATGATCGGTTCAATCGCGGCCCGGCGTTGGCAACGTATACGTTTTTTGTCGCGTTGGTAGCGGTTGTCCTTTTTGAGAGGGGTCGCCGGTAGAATGACCTGGGTGTCGCCGACAGCTTTAGGCCCCCGGTAACCCCGGTCACAGACCGCGGTCTTTGCGGCCTGGCCGCGACTGGCTTCCAGGTGGCCCAGAACATCCGGCAAGGTTTTGCTGTCATGCAGGTTGCGTTCATGACTAACCACGCCGACGATGATGTTGGTTTTGGCGGTGGCGGCAATGGAGACTTTGTTGCCGTATTCATAGGGCTTATGGTCTTTACCTTTGGCGATGCAGTAAGTGTCTGGCTCATGGAGCGAATAGATTTTGTCGTGGCCTTTGGGGTGCTGGTCCAGCACGCGCTCGTAAAACAGAAAGTCTTTTTGATAACGCTCGAATAAGGCGTAGCACGGCAAAGTGCGGCGCAACTCCCGGATCAGCGTGTGGGCAATCGTACGCAGTCGCTTCAAAGCCCGTTTAGCCTTTGCCCGGCGTTTAACGTGACGGAAATGTCGAAGGCTTAGGCGCAACGCTTTCACTCCCTTGCCGTAGGTGCGCCGCTGTTGGATGCCGTAGGCCTTAGCCAGCTTGTCCAGGCGGTTAATGATTTTAATCGCCAGTTTGCCATCGGTCGGATAGGTGATGTTCTTTTCCTGGACGGTCGTGTCGATGTTGACCGTGCCTTCTTGAGCGGCCTTGCCGTGCAACCGGACACTGACCTGAAAGATTTTATCAATGCCGCCAGGACCAATCCGGTTTCTGAAATGAACCAGCTCCGTGCTGTCGCAGGGCGGCTTCAAACAGGACTCCGTCACACCGCAAAAAGCTTGGTAGTAGGGATTACGCTTGAATTGCAGCACGACCGCTTCGTCACTGAGATTTTCCAGCTGCTTCAGCATCAATAGCCCTACCATCAACCGTATCGGCTTGGCGATGACCCTGCGTGTAGTGCCGGCTGAAGGCCTGATCCAGTTCGCGCCAGGGAATCGCATCGGCCAAACGGAGTAAGGGATCATGCCGATCCAACTGTTGCAGCAAATCGGTGCCGAATAAATTGGTCTGATGACCGGGACTGGAGGGTGTCAGCATAGCTCGCCTTTTCGACCGGAAATTAACGCCTATTTTAACATTTTCGGTCGATTAGCGGGTCATTTTATTGAGAATATTTTATGCTTTTCAATGAGTTGATGTGTTTTTCAGGGCCGACTATTTAACTAAACCACAACGCATTTACACAGAATTATTTACACCCTCATCGCCAATCATATTTCACTCCTCCTGCCGTTTTACTATTAGTC
>JBAQYH010000391.1:0-2908 GCA_049299935.1 Methylobacter sp.
CGATAGTTTAATATTTCCTTGAATATTTTCGTGCTTTTCGTGTCTTTCGTGGATGAAATGATTTTTCTAGATTGATGAACTCTACCCGCAAAATCATTCATATCGATATGGATGCCTTTTTTGCGGCCGTAGAGCAGCGCGATTTCCCGCAATACCGCAACAAGCCGATCATCGTCGGCGGCGCTCCAGACTCTCGCGGAGTCGTCGCAACCTGTAGCTATGAAGCGAGACAATACGGTATCCATTCCGCGATGCCTTCCGCTCATGCTTACCGTTTATGCCCGCAGGCTATCTTTGTAAAACCCCGCTTCGATGCTTACCAACAAGCATCAACCGCCATTCGCAAAATCTTTGCCGACTACACCGACCTGTTCGAACCGCTGTCCCTGGACGAAGCGTATCTGGATGTCAGCAATGCCGGTTTGCACCAAGGCTCCGCCACGTTAATCGCCAAAGCCATCAAGGCATCGATCAAGCAGGAAACCCAATTGATCGCCTCGGCCGGCGTCTCGTATAACAAATTCCTCGCCAAAATCGCCTCGGACATCAATAAACCGGACGGGCTTTATTTAATCACCCCGGAACAGGGCCCAGGCTTTGTCGAACAGCTTCCGGTCGAAAAGTTTCATGGCGTAGGCAAAGCCACTTCGCTAAAAATGCACTCGCTGGGCATCAATACCGGCAAGGACTTGAAGGAACTGCCGCTGGAAACGTTGCAGCACTATTTCGGCAAGGCCGGGCTGCATTATTACAGCATTTCCAGGGGCATAGACAACCGCCCGGTCAGCAATTACCGCACAAGGAAATCGGTAGGCGTGGAAATTACTTTTCAACAGGATATTAGGGTTAAACAAGATGTCGTTGCGCATTTGCAGACCCTGCTGGAAAAGGCGTTAAGCAAAGTCGCCGAAAAGCAGCTGGTCGCCCGCACCCTGACCGTAAAAATCAAATATCATGATTTTGTCCAAATCACCCGCAGCCGGACATTGCCGCATATCATTACGGCGGCATCGTCGATACGCGCCATTCTTGAAGATTTAGTGAAAAACACCGACATAGGCAAGCGCAATGTCCGCTTGCTGGGCGTTACGCTGTCGTCGCTGGAAAATAAATCCGGGCAGACTCATTTCCGGCAAATGGATTTGTTTAGCGATTGTTAACCGAATGGGGCGTTGTGGAAGCCGTTCATTCTAAAAAATCATTTCGTCCACGAAAAACACGAAAGTTTTCAAAAAATTACCTGATTAGTAAGATGCTTCTGCCAAGGAAGGAACATGCATGATATAGATGCCTGAACTTACAAAGATACATTGTAACTATTCAGCGTATCTTACGCTGGTTCCCAAGCTCCGGCTTGGGAACCCAGTTAGCGAAGCTCCAGCTTCGCGACTCGGGAAGCTGGAGCTTCCAAGACTGCATTCCCAAGCCGGAGCTTGGGAATGAGCGAACGAGCGAAAAGCACGAAAACTTTCAAAAAGTTATCAATTTGTAGGCCTTCTACCAAAGGGAGAACTGTTTAATCAATGCAACATGTTAATTTATTTCGTGTCTTTCGTGCTTTTCATGGATAAACTGCGGTTTTTAGCGGACGACTAATCGAATTCTTCCTCGTCATCAAACTCCGCGTCATCATCCGGCTCTTCTTCAACCTCGCCTTCAACCTGAAATAACGCTTTCAACTGGCGGTATAGCAGACGGGAAGATTTGGGCGGTTTGCCGGCTTCGGCTTCCTTTTGCGCATTGCGCAATAATTGTCTTAATAACTGCCTGTCGGCGTGAGGCTGCTCATCCAGCAATTCCGTCAACGCATCATTGCCATCGCTAATCAGCCGATCCCGCCAACGTTCAGCAGTATGATGCTCCCTGACCGCATGGGCGCTTTTGTTTTTGATGCGCGCCAGTTTCTCTAAAATAGGCTCTACATCGATCTTATGGAGCTGGCCGGCAATGAATTTCAGCAGCCGCTTTCTCGCGCCTTTATGCGGCATTCCAGAAACTTCGACAACGGCTTTATTGATAACCTCGGGAAGCTCAAGCGTTTTTAATTGACCCGCCGATAACTCGGACATTTCCTCGCTTACCGCAAAAAGAGCCGCCATGTCTTTCTTTATTTGTGTTTTATTAGGCCGGATTGCGTAATACTCGACCTCTTCATCATCGTATTCGTATTCTTCATTCATTTCATATCAAACCATTGCGATTAAAAAAACATCAAATAACATCAACACGCATTCGGGAATGCTCAATCCGGTTTTACCCGCTTGGCGCTCTATTGAAGCCTTGCATCCAGGCTTCATTCAGGAACATCCTACAAACTTTCCCAAATTGAAATCCCATCCCCAGGCGATGTAATACAGGATAGGCGTGATCAATTATTTTACAGTATTTTTAATCAGCCTGTTTTTTGCTCGGTAATGATTGCGGTTTTTAATTGCGTACTCGCATCCAGTGGCCAGATCTTTGTAAAAACCAGACGTTACTACTCAGCGCATGCTCAATAGAACACAGATGACACGGATTAAACGGATAAACACTGATTTAAAAACGCAAACAAACCGGGTTCGGACTAAAAATCCGTGTAAATCCGTACTATCTGTGTCATCCGTGTTCCATTTTTCTATGTGCTGAATAGTTACAACCAGACAACAAAAAACCGGCAGCCTCTTATAGAAACTGCCGGCCGTTTGAAAAGTCTAGCAATAATCTACTTGGCTTTTTCTTCTGTCTTTTTATCCGTGACGGGTTCGACTGCCTTTATATCAGCTTTTTTATCGGTATTTTGAGCGGCGACGGCATCGCTTAGCAAAACATCGTGTTTGAGCTTTTCGACGGTTTTCCCGCCGATTCCATCGACGTTAACCAGATCTTCCGCAGCTTTAAACAGGCCTTTTTCTTCCCTGTACTTAAC
>JBAQYH010000392.1:0-2883 GCA_049299935.1 Methylobacter sp.
GCATCCTTCCAAACAGGTGCAAATAACCTTTAAACCCAGTAAAACGCCCGACAAATTAGATGCCAATGTTGCAGTATCCGAACATCGCCCCTACCAGGCGGCTTTAATTGCCAATAATTACGGCACATCCAGTTCGGGCGATTACCGGCTAACCGGCGCGCTTCAATACAGCAACTTGTGGGGCTTGGATCATATCGTTAACGCCAGTTACTCGACCTCCCCCGATCATGCCGATACCGTCCGGCAATACGGCGGCAGTTACAGTTTGCCGATCTATCGGCTCAAAGGCTGGCTAAGCGCCTATTATGCCAATTCCTCGGTTAATACGGGCACGGTGGCAACTGATTTAACGGTGACCGGTTCGGGTGAAATGTATGGCATCCATTATCAACAGTTTTTACCCAAATTGGGTAGATACGAGCATAGCCTGGACTTCGGCATCGATAATCGCTATTTCATCAATGACATTCAATTTCAAAATACCCAGGTGGGCGCGAATGTCCGCAGTGCGCCATTTAGTGTGCTTTATAAAGGCGAGTATCCCTGGCAAAACACCCACACCGGCTATTATATTCAGTGGGTAGGCAATACCGATTTCGGCGGACACAATACTCAAACGCATTATCAAGCGGCCCGTCTTAACGCCAAGCAAAATTGGGATTTGTTGCGTTACGGCAGCAGTTTTTCGGTCAATGTTAAAGAATGGCTGATACAAACCAGCCTTACCGGCCAGCATAGCCATAATCCGCTGATAGCCGGGGAACAACTCGGTATAGGCGGCAGTTTCGATGTGAGAGGTTATGAGCAGCGCGAAACCGGAGCGGATAGCGGCCAGATCGTAAAGTTTGAAGTAACCACACCCGCCTGGCCAGCCCTGAGCGTAGTCGAAGGGCAAAAAACCAACCTGTTTGCCTTTTATGATTATGGGCACGGCCACTTGCAAAGCATAACGCCGGGGCAAGTTAAAGACTGGAGTCTGAGCGGCACGGGAATTGGCGCGCGGTTTCAATGGCGTGATTACTTCATAGGTAACATCGCCTTTGCCAACGCGCTGGACACTGTTGAAACGGGTACGACCAAAGCGGGTAACAACCGTATCCATGCCAATATCGTATTTAAGTATTGACGATTGAGCCGCGCATAACGGGTCACATTAGCCTATACGGAGGGCGGCAATAGCTGCCCAACGAATGTCCTACTTTTCAAGGCCGCCAATCCCCCACTGATCGCCCCCGTTTGCCTAAAAAATCAGCAGCAACATCAAATCCGACGGCCTTTTAGGTTCATCAAAACACAACCCAAGACTGCTAAATACGCCGTATCCTGCAATAACAATATTGATTGCTAAATGAAGTTGAGTTAGGCTCTTCCTAAGCGAATGTCTGTATTTATTTTTTAGCGGAGATTTAGGTGGCCGGGCGATGAACTTATATAAACTTACCGGATTAGGCGCCGCGATCATGCATGTACTCACGGCATGTGCCGAACGCACCAAAGCTCAAAACGCGTCAACACATCCCACAAGCTGAAAAACATGCATCAGCTCGCAACCCACCTCATTATCATTGAGCTGATTCATTCAGATAATACCGCGCCGCGTATTAAACAGCTTACCCCTTCCGCCGCTACGTTTTTAGGTTATAGCGCGGAAGAACTTATCGGCAAACCTGTTGACCTTATCTATCCCGCCGGCAATGACAAAGCCTTCTGGCGAAATGTCGCCGCCGGCCAAGACCCATCTGCTTTGCTCAGTGAAATAGTCACTAAGACAAATAAAAAAATCCCGGTATTCATATCCCTTGCTGCCTTGTCCAACCAAATACCCGATAAAACCGACATCGCGTTACTGATTCAGGACAACTCCTTCGACTTCAACGCTGAATCGGCGCTGACCGAAAGTGAAGATCGTTTTCGGCAAATGGCGGAAATGGCGGGGGAATGGCTATGGGAGCAGGATCCTGAGGGTTACTATAGCTACAGCAGTGCCGCTGTCACCCAAATACTGGGTTATAGCCCGGATGAAGTGCGCGGCAAACACTATACCGAATTTTTAACGCCTCAGGATAAAGCAAACCAGCAGCATTATGCGACCAGTCATCATCCCTTTTATGCGTTGTTGTGCCACTATCGGCATAAAGACGGCCGCCAGATACTGACCGAATCGACCGGGTTACCCATTATCAATGCCGATGGGAAACTGCTCAAATGGCGGGGCGTTGATCGGGACATTACCGCCAAAATGCATTTCCAGAACGCGCTGATCGAAAGCGAAAAACGCATCCGCCTCATCATTGAGAGCTCGCTGAGCGCCATCGTGATTATGGATTCTTACGGCATCGTTACCGACTGGAATCATCCGGCAGAAAAAATATTCGGTTGGTCGAAGGATGAAGCCATCGGTCGCCGTCTCGACGAGTTGATTATCCCTCCCCAGCTTCGCGATGCGCATCGCCTGGGGATGGAACGCTTCCTGCGCACCGGTTCCGGCCCGTTATTGAATCGGTTGATTGAGCAGACCGCCATTCGCCGCGACGGCACCGAATTTCCTGTTGAACTGAGTATCTCGCCGTTAAAACTGGGTAATGCCTATATATTCAGCGGCTTTATCCACGACATAACCGAACGTAAGCGCCTGGAGCATCGGTTCCGGCAAGCGGTGGAATCGGCGCCTAATGCGATTGTCATGGTGAACAAATCGGGAACGATTGAGATGGTCAATTCGCAAACAGAGACGTCTTTCGGTTACTCGCGCACTGAATTAATTGGCCAACCGGTTGAAATATTAGTGCCTGAGCGCTTTCGCAGCGCTCATATCGGCTTTCGCCAAGGATACCTTGCCGCCCCGGTATCCAGGCCGATGGGAATGGGGCAAGACCTCTACGG
>JBAQYH010000393.1:0-2913 GCA_049299935.1 Methylobacter sp.
GACCAGCATAGAGGCCAGAATTCCCAAGACGATTTGAGCCGCCATCTGGGTGATGTAATACGCAGGTCCATAGCCGCGTTCGGTTTTAAATACAACCCGGTCGACAACGTGGCCGATGACGGTCGCAAAAAAGTACACAAAGGTGTTGACCACGCCCTGCATCAACGCCATCGTTACCATATCGCCGTTGGCAACATGGCTGATTTCATGACCGACCACCGCTTCAACTTCATCGGCATTCATGTTTTGCAGCAGACCGGTGCTGACTGCTACCAGCGCATTGTCTCTGCTCATGCCGGTAGCAAAGGCATTGGATTCGGGGGTCTGGAATATGCCGACTTCCGGCATACCGATGCCGGCCTGTCTGGCTTGCCTGGCTACGATGTCGATCAGCCATTGCTCGGTTTGATTTTGGGGGCGCTCAATAACGTGTACGCCCATCGCATTTTTTGCCGACCATTTAGACATCGCCAAAGAAATAACGGAACCGGTCATGCCTATTATTGCCGACATGACTAAAAGAGCATTCAGATTAAGGTCTATGCCCTGAGCATCGAGAGTGCTGCTTAAGCCTAAAACATTAAAAACAATACTGACCACAACCAATATGGCTGCATTGGTCGCCAGAAAAAGAAAAATACGCATCATATGTTTGAGCCTTTTGATAAGTTAAGGTTTAATCAGTATGGGGGTTGAATAACACATTCCAACCCTCCTAAGAGTGCTAATATAACTTAAAGTTAATTGATGGAGGGTATTCTCATGCCTATTATAAAAGTAATACTGTTTGCTTTGTTTTTAATTAACCCTTGTATGGCCTTTTCACAGCAGAACAAACATCAGGATATTTTACGGCAACTGCATTTGCCTCCCGGCTTCACCCTGTCTATTTTTGCCGACAATCTGCCCAATGCCCGCAGTTTGGCCTTGGGCGATAACGGCGTGGTGTTTGTCGGCACGGGATCTGGAGACGCGGTTTATGCGGTACAAGACAGCAATAGCGATGGCGTGGCGGATAAGTCATATGTTATCGCCAGTCATTTATATATGCCCAACGGCGTTGCTTTCAAGGACGGCTCGCTGTACGTGGCTGAAGTTAACCGCATTATTCGTTTTGACCGGATCACCCAGCAGTTAGCGAATCCGCCTAAACCCGTTGTGGTTTACGATCAATTTCCATCGGAGCAGCATCACGGCTGGAAATATCTGCGCTTTGGCCCGGACAACAAGCTGTACACTTCAATCGGAGCGCCGTGCAATATTTGCGAGCCTGAACAAGCGATCTTTAGTTCGCTGGTCCGGTTAAATGCCGACGGCAGCGCTTTTGAAATTCTTGCCAGAGGCATCAGAAGTTCGGTAGGTTTCGATTGGCAACCGGAAACCGGCGCCTTGTTTTTTACCGATAATGGCCGCGATTATTTAGGCGATGATCTGCCGCCCGATGAACTTAATCAGTGGACGACTACCGGGGAACATTTTGGTTTTCCCTATTGCCATGGCGGTGACATTCCCGATTCTGAGTTCGGTGCAGATAAAAAATGCCATGAATTTACCGCGCCGGTATGGAAATTTATGGCCCATATGGCTCCGTTAGGCCTGCATTTTTATCGGGGCAAGCAATTTCCGGCTGAATTCAGGAACCAGTTATTTGTCGCAGAGCACGGCTCATGGAACCGGTCTGAACCGCAAGGTTATCGCGTTGCCATGGTAAAATTTAATCAGGGTAAACCCATTGCCGAACAGGTTTTTATCGACGGCTGGCTACGCAAAGACGGCACGGTGCTTGGGCGCCCTGTTGATGTTCTGGAAATGCCGGATGGCAGTCTGTTAATTAGCGACGATAAGCTCGGCGTCATTTATAAAATTGAATATAAAGGCAATCATGGATAAACAATTTAAAATTTTAAACAAGGAAATCGTTTATCAGGGCTTTTTCCGCGTGGAAAAGTACCGCGTTAAACACACGTTGTTTGGCGGGGGATGGAGTTCCGAAATAACGCGTGAACTGTTCATGCGCGGCAGCTGTGTCGCGGTTTTGTTATATGATCCGCATGCCGATAAAGTGGTGCTGATCGAACAGTTTAGGACGGCTGCCGCAATTTTAAATCCTGATAGAGCCTGGCTGGTGGAAATTGTTGCCGGAGCCATTGAGGAAGGCGAATCGGCCGAGGATGTCGCTTACCGGGAATCTCTGGAAGAAGCGGGCTGTGAAATTCAGCAATTGATGGTTATTAACGAGTTTTATACCACACCGGGCGCTTTCTCGGAGTGGATCACCCTGTTTTGCGGCAAAGTGGACAGCACTCAAGTGGGCGGCATTCACGGCTTAGACCATGAGGACGAGGATATATTGGTACGCGCCGTTGATTTTGATGAGGTTTATCTTATGCTGGAAAATGGCGAGATAGAATCGGCCATACCTATTATTGCGATCCAATGGCTGGCATTGAACAGACAAAAACTTAAACAGCAATGGGGAGTATAGGACGGAAAAGGGGGATAAGCTTTAACATTAAAGCTCTGCTGAAGTTTTGCAGAGCTTCAACGCACTAACAATTAATCAACTATCTTGCATTTTTCCCGAGAAGCATCGACTCGATCACGAAGCTCCTTGCCAGGTTTAAAATGCGGTACATGTTTTTTCGATAATGCTACAGATTCGCCTGTTTTAGGGTTACGCCCCATACGAGGTGGGCGTAAATGTAGCGAAAAACTACCAAAACCCCTAATCTCGATTCTTTCACCGGAAGATAACGCCTGATTCATTTGTTCAATGATGCATTTCACCGCTATCTCTACATCTTTCTGAGCCAGATGCGGCTGATGCTTGGCGAGCGCTTCAATTAATTCTGATTTTGTCACATTCTATCCTGCGAAAACAAATAAACACTAGGGGCATGTACGGATACATGC
>JBAQYH010000394.1:0-8028 GCA_049299935.1 Methylobacter sp.
GCACCGAGGCGACCATGAGCGCGATACGCTTGGCCCGAGGCTACACCGGCCGGGATAAAATCGTTAAATTCGAGGGCTGTTATCACGGCCATTCCGACGCCCTATTGGTCAAGGCCGGTTCCGGCGCGTTGACTTTCGGCGTACCCAGCTCTCCCGGCGTACCGGCCTCGGTCGCTGAAAACACCATCACCCTGACTTACAATGATAGCGAATCGGTCAAAACGCTGTTTGCCGAAATCGGCGAACAAATCGCCTGCATTATCGTAGAACCGGTTGCCGGCAATATGAACTGCATTCCGCCTGAGCCCGGCTTCCTGGAAAGCTTGCGCAAGGTGTGCGACCAATATAATAGCGTCCTGATTTTTGATGAGGTAATGACGGGCTTTAGGGTGGGCTTAACCGGTGCGCAAGGGCTTTACAATGTCATTCCCGACTTAACCACTCTAGGCAAAATTATCGGCGGCGGAATGCCGGTCGGCGCTTTCGGCGGCTCGCGTAAAATCATGGAACATCTTGCGCCGCTCGGCTCTGTTTATCAGGCAGGCACGCTTTCCGGCAATCCTGTCGCGATGGCAGCCGGGTTAAAAACCCTGGAACTGATAGCACGGCCCGGGTTTTATCAGGCGTTGACTGCAAAAACCGAAAAACTGACCTCAGGACTGAAAATTCGCGCCAAGCAGGCTGGCTTCGCGATGACCACAAACAGTGTTGGCGGCATGTTCGGGCTGTTTTTCGGCACAGAAAAACAAGTGACGAGCTTTGCCCAGGTCATGCAGTGCGATCAAGCCCTGTTTAAACGTTTTTTCCATGCCATGCTGGATGAAGGCGTTTATTTGGCGCCTTCTGCATTTGAAGCCGGTTTTGTTTCGGCCGCGCACAGCGATGAAGACCTGGAAAAAACCCTGGATATTGCTGAAACCATATTCAAGCGTTTATAACCGGGTGGGTCGGGCACCAACAGTAGGCGCTTTAGGCGACATCTTTTCGTTGCCCGACATTTTGGCTCCATATTCGAGCATAGGAATGTCGAGCATAAAAAGCATGCCTAACCTACGGAACTACGGAACTATCATAAAGTTAGTCATTCGACAGAAGATAAATATATATGACCATAAACGAAGCTCAGATGATAACTACGATTAGTCTAATAATAGGTACATTCTTATTAGCAATCGAGGTGGTAGGGAAAGAGCGAGTTCTAAAAATTGAGTCGGCAATACATAATGTTTCCATCGGCGCTGAAAAAGTGTTCGCCAGCGTTATCGTAGCGTTGGTAGCTCCATGGAAAGAGATTGATGCTTTTCAAGCATTGGAACAACCTGATAATAACAAGCATGATAGAAGAAATCCTGTTGAGCTATTCAATAGGAGTCGTTGGGTTGGGCCAGCGTTCCTCACCCTCGCATTCATTTCTTTGATTATTTTTCGTTTTACTGTTGATCGCTACGGAGAAGAGCTCGTTACTATTGTTTGTATCTCTTCGTGGTTAGGAATGATACTAACATCAGTTATTTTGAGCTCCTTAATAGGAGCATTTCAATGTGCTCTCAAGGAACAACATTCCCTAGCCAATAAACTTAAGATTCTTATATTGTCGGCTACGATTGCGGTAACCGGGATATTGCTTGGCGTAACAACCATTGTAACTTTTTTATCTTGCTGGCCTGCTGTAATTATTTTTTTGTCATATGTAGGCATATACTTTATTGCAACTAGCTTAAGACATATTATTGATTTCCGCGTGCGTCACAATCTTGGCAACATTTTTATCTTATTTGGATTTGTGCTCTCAGCCTCCGGGATAATTCTGCAACATTTTATTTCGACAGGGGCTTTTCAATAATGAACCATAGGCAATCCAGGACAAGCAATGACTCTATCGTTGCCTGACATTTCGGCAGATCGCTAAAAAAACAACACTAATCATTTTGGCACGATCTGTACTAATGCTTCGATCGACTGTTTATTTAATCGTTATCTTGTTTTATAACAATTTTGACTGTCCGAAATAGGTTAAAACCAATCCGTTAATGGTAAATTTAGTTAAGACTGCTTTTTAAAGCCATCAGATCAAATCTGAACTATATATATGAGTTTTATCAATAACACCCCTCCACTAATATTAGCGCTAATCGGCTTCATGCTCGGCGCATTCGCCATGCGACTGTTAAACGGCAAAAATAATGCCCTGATCCGTCAGCTTTCGACCGATCTTGCGGTTTCGGAAGAAAAACTGAGACAGTTGCAAAGCCGCGAAACCGAATTCAAGCAGTTGCAGCAGCTGTTCATCGAAACCAAAACCGAGAATGCCCAGTTGCAAACCCGCATGGATGAGCAGGCCAAAAATACCGCGGAAAAATTGAAACTGTTGCTGGATGCGGAAGTGCGCCTGAACACCCAGTTTGAAAACCTGGCCGGCAAGATTTTCGACGACCGCAGCAAGCAGTTCACCGAGCACCATAAAACCAGCCTGGATCATATCGTCACGCCGCTCAGGGAACAGCTCGGCGAGTTCAAGCAGCGTATAGAGACGGTTTACGACAACGAGAACAAGGACCGCATTTCCCTGCGCGAAGAAATCGTCTCGTTGCGGCGCGATACCGCGCAGATGAATCAGGAAGCGTTGAACCTGACCCGCGCATTGAAAGGCGACAAGAAAGCTCAGGGCAACTGGGGCGAAATGATCTTGGAAAAAGTGCTGGAAAAATCGGGGCTGCGCAAAGGCATCGAATACGAAACCCAGGGAGCATTCCGGGACGAAGACAACCGGCTGTTCAAGCCGGATGTGATCGTCCGCCTGCCAGAAGGCAAGGATGTGGTGATCGATTCCAAGGTGTCGTTGCTGGCCTATGAGCGCTATTGCTCAACCGAGGATGATCAGGAGCGGGTGCTCGCGTTAAAGCAACACACCGACGCGGTGCGGGAGCATATCAAGGGCCTCAGCAACAAGGATTATTCCGGCTTAAAAGGCCTCCGGTCGCTGGATTTCGTGCTGTTGTTTATGCCGATTGAAGCGGCCTTCATCGCCGCATTCCAGGCCGATGAACGCCTATTTACCGATGCCTTCGAGCATAAAATCATCGTGGTCACCCCGACCACCTTGCTGGCAACGCTGCGTACCATAGAAAACATCTGGCGCTATGAACGCCAGAACGAAAACGCCCGGGCCATCGCCGACAAGGCGGGGCTGGTTTACGACAAGATCCGGGGCTTTGTCGATGACCTGGATAAACTGGGCAAGCAGTTAAGCACCGTCAACACTACTTATGACGGCGTGATGAATAAATTAACCCAAGGCAACGGCAACCTGATCCGTCAGGTCAGCAGTTTTGTCGAGCTGGGCGTTAAGGTCAAAAAGACTTTCCCCAAAAGCATCACCGAACAGGCGGGGCTTGATAGTGATGAGAGCTAGAAATTATCGGCTTTTAGCGGCATCTTACGTAACATTTACCCAATATTTATGAGATACTACGCGGCTTTGTCGCCCGGATTTTTTGATAACAACAGCGCATCCTGGCGCTTCGTGCCCTTCGTGATAACTATTAGAAATTTATGATTACCTGCTTGATAAGGAGTAACACATGACCGCACTGGTTGGCATCATCATGGGCTCGACGTCCGACTGGGAAACCATGCGCTTTGCCGCGGAAACGCTGGAGCGGCTCGGCATCCCGCATGAGGTTGAAGTGGTCTCGGCACACCGTACACCGGATAAACTGTTCGATTATGCCGAAACTGCGGAAAGCAAAGGCCTGGAAGTAATCATCGCCGGCGCAGGCGGGGCGGCGCATTTGCCAGGCATGACCGCAGCAAAGACCGCTGTGCCTGTGCTCGGTGTTCCTGTGCAGTCCAAGGCGCTAAACGGCATGGATTCCTTGCTGTCCATCGTACAAATGCCCGCCGGCATTCCGGTCGGCACGCTGGCGATAGGCAAAGCGGGCGCGATCAACGCGGCCTTGTTGGCAGCGGCTATCATCAGTAACAAACATGTCCAGTATAAGGGCGCATTAAACAATTTCAGGAGTGAGCAAACCGAATCGGTGCTTGCGCACTCAGATCCACGAGCAGAGGACGATTTATGAGAGTTGGTGTATTGGGCGCAGGTCAGCTTGCCAGAATGATAGCGCTGGCGGGCACTCCCTTAGGGCTGGATTTTATTTTTCTCGATCCCTCCGCCGATGCCTGCGCCAACAAGCTGGGCGAACCCTTGATCGGCGACTACAACGATCCGAGCTTGCTGGCGCAGCTGGCGGAACGCGCCGATGTGGTCACTTACGAATTTGAGAATGTTCCTGCTGAAGTCGCCGAGTTTCTGTCCTCTCACACCCAGGTGTATCCCTCCCCGAAAGCCTTGGCCGTTGCCCAGGACCGGCTGATCGAAAAAACCTTTTTCCACGACATCGGCATTCCGACACCGGCCTATGCGGCGGTGGACAGCCTTGAAAGTTTGCAACAGGCGATGGCTACCATCGGCTATCCGGCTATCTTGAAAAGCCGGACCCAAGGCTACGACGGCAAAGGCCAATCGCTGCTCAAATCGGCCGACGATTTAAAACCCGGCTGGGAACTGTTGCAAGGCGTTCCGGCCGTTGTCGAAGCCTTCGTGCCGTTTAACCGCGAGGTATCCATCATCGCCGTGCGCAATGTTTCCGGGGCGATTGTTTTTTACCCGTTATCGGAAAACCTGCATCGCGGCGGCATCCTGCGCGTTTCCGAATGCCGTGCGGACGACGCGATGCAACAACAGGCGGAAAGCTATGTGTCCCGCCTGCTGGAAGCGCTGGATTATGTCGGCGTACTGGCCTTGGAATTATTTGAAATAGACGGCCATCTGGTTGCCAACGAGTTTGCGCCGCGGGTGCATAACTCCGGCCACTGGACGATTGAAGGCGCGGAAACCAGCCAGTTTGAAAATCACCTGCGGGCAATTCTGGATCTGCCTTTAGGCTCAACAGCGCCGGTAGGCAAGTCGGCGATGGTCAATTTCATCGGCGGATTGCCTGCGACTGAAGAAATATTGGCAATTCCCCACGCACATTTACATCTTTACGATAAATCCCCGCGCAAAGGCCGTAAAGTGGCCCATGCCACGGTGCGCGCGGAGAATCAGGAGCAATTATCGGAACTGGTTAAGAAACTGACCGCGCTTGCCGACCAAGTGGATGATTCGTAATAAACGGCACAGCCGTTAGAAAAACAGGACAAAGGTGATACGGATTTGACCGATAAACACTGATTAATTGAGTTAAACGCCGTTAACAAAACAATCAGATTCATTTAGGCAAATCCCCTCCTGACAACACGAACGCCCTAGGCTTAAATCCCAAATCCCGCGCCGCCTCGGCGTGATCAAACACCAAATCGCGGCTCATTCGTTCGGCCATCGCAGTCGACCACTGCCGATAACGCGGCAGGCGGCGCAGCATCGCCACCGCCAGGCTGAAAGCCCAGAGCGGGACAGCCAGCAAACGCGAACGGCGGCCAAGTGCGGTAAAAACACGAGTGACCATGTCGCGATAAGTGAGCGTCTCGCCGCCGGAAATGTTATACGCCCGGTTCGCCGCACAAGGCGTCTGCAAAGCGGCCAGACATACGCCGGCGACATCTCCTGAATGGATAGGCTGGCGCAACCCGCTCGCCTTGCCAAACAAAGGGAAGAAACCGAAACGGCGGATGAAGCGCGCAATCTCGGTGATATTTTTATCCATCCCCAAACCGTAAATCAGTGTAGGACGCAGAATCACCCATTCCACCCCACGGCTTTCCGCCCACTCCTGCACACGCGCTTCCGCATCCGCAAGCCGGAGCGCTATTACCTGCTCCTCCGGGTCGGTGGAATCATCCTTAGTGAAACGGCTGGTAGAAGACAGCACCACCACGCGCCGCGCCCCCTGCGCATCAAGTAAACCGAAATAATCCGGTAACACCCAAATAGGCGCGACGCAAATCCAGTGCGGAGTCACCCCGTCTTTTGACTGCCCTGCCGAATGACCGGCGGTTTTATCAAGGGTCTGGGGCAAGGGGCGTTCAGTCAATGGCAACTGCCGCCACGCCACGCCATCACCGGCCCACCCAGCCGCCCGCCGCGAGAACGCCGTCACCTGCCAGCCTTCCGCTGACAACAGCGGCAGCAGGCATGCTCCAACCAAGCTGGTCGCACCAAAAACGCCTACCGTACCCTCTCGCCCTAGAGGAGAATGAGTCAATTCCGCATTATCAATCATGTCCACGCCCCGAAATTAACCCAATACGCTTGGCCGAGTGGTATGTGGCCATAAAACCGAATCGCAACCATACCCCGACGACAACCAGCCCCATCAGTACGCCCGGATATTGGTGCCGAAAAAACTTGTGATAAAACCGTATCATCCCCTTATGCTTGTGCCACTCGACAAACACCGGCTTACTTCTGCCGCAAACGCCTAACGCATGCGTGATTTGCGCCGATGGAACGAACAGGATTTTCCAGCCTTGTTGTCTAAAGCGCATACACCAGTCCAGGTCTTCGCAATGTAAAAAATAACCTTCGTCCCATTCCCCGACATCCTCCATCGCTTCACGCCTGACCATCATGCAGGCGCCGGAAATCGCTTCGACTTCAATGTTATGATCAGGCAACGGTTGTTTATGCAAGTGAAAATCAAAGAACAGGCGCGGCCAACGATCCGAAAAACGCGCCATACCGAAGGCATGCGAAAAAGACCGCCAAGGCGTGGGTACGGCCCGGCGTCCGCCTGCTTGTTCGGTCCCGTCGGAATTCGTAAGCAGGCCTCCCGCCATGCCAACTCGATCACCGTCAGCCATCGAGCTCAACAGTCCAGCCAAGGCACCCGGATTGAATGAGCAGTCCGGATTAAGGAACAACAAGAACGGGGCAGAAGCGGCTCGAGCACCGATATTACAAGCGGCAGCGAAGCCGACATTGGTTGTATTTTTAATTATCCGCACGCATGGCAAGCCCAGCAAGGCATCCAAACTGCCATCCGTCGATGCGTTATCGACCACGATAATTTCGATTTCCAGTGGGCAATTCAATACCGAATCGATACAACTACGCAGCAACTCACCCGCGTTATAATTGACGATGATTGTTGAAATGACGACACTCATATTTCTTTTTTACCAAGTTTTGTTGTAATCATGAGAATGGCGCTGATGAAACCAGCGCTTCCTTAGCGGATAATACTCACTAGGTTGCAGCTTTCATGCTACCGGCTTTTCATTCGCCAAGCAATGAATCAACTGAGTTTAAATACTTGTGTAATTCACAATCCGTTACGCATCCCGTTTATGCCCTTCAAGCCATCGATCACACCGAGGCCCATCATTTTTAGGCATATTAAACGATTCTCTCCCGCCCAGCCAAAGAAGATCATCATTTTTAAGCATCGTACCATATCGGCCAATTTCCAACTCCACGGCATATACCCCCGAGAATACAGCAATACGCTATTGCGGAACATGTAGTAATAACGAAACGGCTTGTGAAACGGCACGATTCGCTTGCGCAAAAACCAGACTTCCTTGCGCTGCTCTCCAAGTGCATGCGTCATCACCGCGCCGCACAGGCCGAATATTTTCAGCCCTTTGGATTTTGCACGAAAGCACCATTCGGTATCAACATGATCAATAAACAAACTTTCATCCATTAGCCCGACGGCTTCCAACGCGGCAACCGGGATTAGCGACCCGGAAGAAACTAAAAAATCCGCATCGATCGAGGATACATTATCTTCGCATCCGCAATGAACAAAACGAAACATTCCAACTTTTACAAACCGCGACAACATGCCGTTATCTGCGTCGCGGTATTGGGGCCCCAGCGCCGCCACCTGAAAACCCTTTTCATTCAACATCGCATAAGCCGAGCGCAATCTAACCACCATATCCGGCCCTACTTGACTGTCCTGATCCAGCAACAAAACAAATTTTGAGCCTTGCTCAATTGCATGCCGAATCCCAATGTTATGCGCCGCGCCGATGCCTAAATTTTCTTCCTGCCGGAGCAAGTGCAATTTTGCATTAGCC
>JBAQYH010000395.1:0-1588 GCA_049299935.1 Methylobacter sp.
CTGTTGACTTCAATGACCGTGCAACGCCCTTCCTTATCCCGGATAATATCGACTCCGGCATAATCCATCGCCAGCGCGGTCGTCGCTTTAACGGCCAACTCGACCATTTCAGGCTCCAAATCAATCAGCTCACAGCTGGCGCCGCGGGCAACGTTATTGAGCCAGAATTTTCCGCGCCGGCGCATTGCGGCAACCGCACGGCCGTTGATCACAAAAACCCGGTGATCGGAAAAACCGTCGCCTTCGCAATGAACGAAGCGTTGCAGGTAATAAACGCCGTGACTGCCGGTCAGCCAGAATAAGTCGGTCGATTTTTCAATGCGGCGTATGCCTTCGCCCTGAGAACCGAACAAGGGCTTGCTGATCAATAAATTGCCCTGCTTTAATTCGGTTTCGGCAATCCTTAACGCTTCCTCACGGTCACGCAGCACCCAGGTCATCGGCGTCGGCAGTCCGGCATTGTGCAGTAAAAAACTGGTCATAGCTTTATCGACACTGCGCTCTACCGCATGGCCGTCATTGTAGACTGGAATCCCCATCGCCTTTAGCGCATGCAAAAAATCCAGGTACAACACGACTTCCTCAAGCGAGCCGCCGGGTACGCCGCGCACAAAAGCCGCATCGGGAAGCGCGTGTTCAAAACCTGGAATGAAGATCGGTTGCCTGCCGGGTTCTATTGCAAACCGGCATTCTGTCAGCGACACATAGTCACAGCCATAGCCGCGACTGGCAAAGGCCAAGCTTAATTGTTTGCCATGCCAGCCGGGATCATCGGTAAAAATGGCTATGCGGCCTTTCATAGCTGCACCCCCACTCGCCGAAGTAGCGGCAATAATGCAAGATAGCAAGCGACGGTAGTGGTTACCGCAATTCCGAGACTCAGCCAAAAAACCAAACCGTGTTTAAGCAGCACCGACAACAGCAAAAAAAACACTAATGACGGCAGTACCAGCCAAAAAATTTGATTGGACAGCATAGCGATTTGTAAAGATTCAGCACCATCAAAGTGCATCCAGATTATTGCCATCAACGAAGTAAGCGGCAACGAAGCAATCAGTGCTGCAAAGCCGCTATGACGTTTGGCAATTTCCGAAATGAGTACGATGAGGAGTGCGGAAATAGAAAACTTCAGAATGTAATAAAGCATTACGATGCGTTTTATGCTCCAAACGACTGATCCAGCAACGCATTATCCAGCTTGCCCGCGCGGAAACTTTTGCCTGACTCCACCGCAGTCACAATAACGCTGGCAGGGCTGAACAACATCGCGTCGATTTTAAAGAAGTCATATTCATACTGCTTGAAGATATCCGCAAAAGGCTTGCCGTAATCTTTAGAGGTTGAACTTGGCAGCTCCTTAGCCAGTTTTTCTGCCGCTTCGTCGCTGCCTTTTACAAAGATATGCACCTGGCCTGCGAACAGGATCGCGTCATTGGTACGACCCATCGCTTTGACAAAATTCGGGTGCGGAGGACAGATCGGCGCACTGCCGCTACCGTCGATAATATCTTCCAATGGAAAATGCAAGACATGAGCTTTGTGCATCGCCACTTCCAGCACGCGCGCCACCACTTGAACGCCACCGGCC
>JBAQYH010000396.1:0-9757 GCA_049299935.1 Methylobacter sp.
TTAGCCTTTAGCCTTTAGCCTTTAGCCTTTAGCCTTTAGCCTTTAGCCCTTCGTCTTTCGCCTGCTGTTTTACGAGTGCGGCAGGAATTTTTTATGCGTATGAATCGACATAAGAATGCCGAATCCGGCCAGCAACGTTACGATGGAGGTGCCGCCGTAACTGACTAAGGGCAATGGCACGCCGACCACAGGGAGCACGCCGATAACCATGCCGATGTTGACAAAAACGTAAACAAAAAAGGTAAATGCCAGGCTGCCTGCCAATAAACGGCTGTAAGTATCCTGGGCTTGCGAAGCAATATACAGGCAGCGGCTGATGATCAGCAGGTACAACGTCAGCAGTCCTACGCAGCCGAACAGCCCGAACTCTTCGGCAAAGACCGCAAAAATAAAGTCGGTGGAGCTTTCCGGCAAGAAATCCAGTTCCGACTGGGTGCTGCCCAGCCAGCCTTTGCCGTAGATGCCGCCGGAACCGATCGCGATTTTCGACTGGATGATATGGTAGCCCCGGCCCAGCGGGTCGGCTTCCGGATTTAAGAAGGTCAGTACCCGGTCGCGTTGATAGGGGCGCATAAAATGCCAGAGTATCGGTGTCAGCCCTGCCAGTATGGTACAGATCGCCAGCATGAATCGCCAGGACAGGCCGGCAAAAAACAGTACGGCGGCACCGGAGCTGGCAACCAATAACGCGGTACCCAGGTCAGGTTGTTTGGCAATCAATAAGGTCGGGATAATGATCAGTATGGTGGCGACCAGCAATTGTTTCGGCCTTGGCGGCAGGGCATGTTCCGCTAAATACCAGGCGATCATCATCGGGGTGGTGATCTTAATCATTTCCGAGGGTTGGAAACGAAAAACGCCTAGATCCAGCCAGCGTTGCGCACCTTTGCCGAATTGCCCAAGAATCAGCACCGCGATCAGCAACAAGATGCCAAAGCCGAACAGCAGCGCCGAATAGCGCTTAAATTGGTATGGGTCGACATGAGCCAGTGCGGTCATTAAAAGAAAAGCCAAGCCGACGCGCGCCGCCTGGCGCATCAATACATCCATATCCTGGCTGCCCGCACTGTAAAGAATAACGAAGCTCAACATGGAGATCAGCGACAAGCCGATAAATAAGGGGATGTCGATGTGCAGTTTCCTGAGGATGTTGCCGATCAGTGACGGCGGATGAAATTGTTCGCTACGGGTTTCAGTTTTCATTATTGGCCCCTAAAAATTGCTTGATAACCTGACCTGCGATGGGGGCTGCAACTGAGCCGCCGTGACCGCCGTTCTCAACGATGACGGCAACTGCAATTTTGGGATCGTCGGCCGGGGCGAAGGAAATAAATAAGGCGTGGTCGCGTAATTTAAAGTCAATGTCGTTTTCGTTGTATTTGGCGTCCTGCTTGATGTTAAAAACCTGTGCCGTCCCGGTTTTGCCGGCGATCTGGTAGTCAATGTTTTTGCTGATGCCCTTGGCTGTGCCGTGTGGGTCATGAATCACATTGACCATCGCCGAGATGATGCTATTGATATTTTCGGGTTTAAGTTCAATGTCGTCAGGCTGGTTTTCGATGTCAGGGTCTAAGGACTCCGGGCTGGCGGTGTGTCTCACCAGAAAGGGGTTGACGATTTTGCCTTTATTCGCCAAGGTGGCGGTGGCCCTGGCAAGCTGTATCGGTGTAACCTGAAGATAGCCCTGGCCGATACCGGTGATCAATGTTTCTCCCGGATACCAGGATTGATTGCGTTGGCTGCGTTTCCATTCGCGCGAAGGCAATAATCCTTGCTTTTCCCCGGCCAGATCGATGCCGGACTTTTCGCCAAAACCAAAGTGCTGCAAAAAACTATGCATGCGATCTATGCCCAGCATTGACGCCAAGCTGTAAAAATACACATCGCAGGATTGGGTGATGGCCTCGGTCATATTAACCGAGCCATGGCCGCCTTTTTTCCAATCCCGGTAATGGTGGCTGACATTAGGCAGCTGATAAAAGCCGGGGCAGAACAGTTTGTGTTCGACGTTTATGGCGCTGTATTCGAGTCCGGCCAGTCCTATAAACGGCTTAATGGTTGATCCCGGCGGATATAAGCCCCGCAGTGCCCGATTATAGAGCGGTTGGTTTTCGGAGGATTGCAGGGCTTGATACGCGTCATTGGCGATGCCGATAACAAAAGGGTTAGGGTCGAAGCCGGGACGGCTGGCGAAGACCAGTACGCCGCCGGTTTTAACGTCAATGGCGACTACGGCACCGTTGAAGCCATCTAATGCATCGTAGGCGGTTTTTTGTAAGTCTATATCCAGCGTCAGGTACAGATTCTCGCCGGGTATGGGGGGGACTGAGTTCACCGTATTGATGGCGCGCGCCTGGACATTGGTTTCTATTTCCGCATAGCCGGTCTTGCCGTGCAGTTCGCTTTCATAGGTATTTTCTATGCCTATTTTTCCGACATGCGTCGAGCCGCGATATTCGGCGATGGGCAAAGACTTCATTTCGGCTTCGTTGATGCGGCCCACGTAACCGACAACATGAGAGGCTAACTCGGCGTAGGGGTAATGCCGGACCAGGCGGGCCTGAATGTCAACGCCGGGAAAATAAGGCCTGACTACCGCAAATTTGGCGATTTCCTCGTCGGTCATGCTGATTAGCAACGGTGTGCTGGTGAAGCGTTTTTGCCGTTTGCGTTGTTTCTGGTATTGGTCGATTTTTTCGTCGGAAATATCGAGTAGTTTTTGTAAGCGCTGCAACGTGTCGTCAAGATTCTTGATTTGCTCGGGGATTAGCTCAAGGCTGAATGACTGCGTGTTGTCGGCCAGAACCTTGCCGTGCCGGTCATAAATAATGCCTCGGGTCGGAACCAAGGGTTCGATTTTAATGCTGTTGTCTTTTGCCAGTGTTGCGTAATGTTCGTGGCCGACAATTTGCAGGTAAACCAGGCGCACAATCAGGCCGGAAGTTAATAACAGCATGACAATGAAGGCCGCAATAATACGGTTGAGAAACAGACGGCTCTCTACTAACTTGTTCTTAATAGTATAGATGCGTGACATAACTGCTACGGAGTGTTTTATTTAGAGCGTCGTGACAAACGGACACGGCGCAGTGCTGTATAGACCAGGGGCCAGCACAGTGTGCCGGCAAAAACAGGCAGCCAGAAAGACGCATGCAGTTGAGCCGGTTGTTGAATATTTTTTAACCAGAACAGCAACATTTGGGAAAACAACAGGCAAAAGAAAATAAACAAGCCCTGTTGAGGCAATGGAAATTGGCGCAAACGCTTATGCAGTATCAGGCAGCAATAGATAATCAGCGTATAAGCCAGTGCGTATTGACCGAATACCCTTCCTGTCAATACGTCAGCCAGCAACCCGACTGACCATGCATGAAAGATACCGACGCGTTCCGGTATGGCCAATGTCCAATAGATAAGCACCAGAAGCACCCAGTCGGGATTTATGCTGGTCAAAAAACCCGGCCAGGGTGCAATTCTTAAGCACATCGCCATGATAATAGTCAAAATAATGCGGCCGGAGCCGGAGTAGCTATTCATCAAGGTCCGTCCCTGGCCTTGCCCCTGCGGGCGCTTTGCGTGTCAATCCGCTCCCGGCGGATTGATCATCAAAATCCGTCTCTGTCTGTTCTCTCGCGGGCGTTTTGCGTGTCAATCCGCTTCCTGCGGATTGATCATCAAGGTCCGTCCCTGTCTGTTCTCTCGCGGGCGCTTTGTGTGTCAATCCGCTCCCAGTGGATTGATCATTACGGCCTGTTCCTGTCGGTGCCCCTGCTGCGGGCGCTTTGCGTGCCGATCCGCTTCCTGCGGATTGGGCATTACGGGTTGTTTCTGTCCGTTCCGCTTTGGGCGTTTTGCGTGTTAATCCGCTCTTGGCGGATTTGTCGTCAAGAGCTGTTTCCCCGGTCCGATCCCCGTCAGGCTGGGCTTCGTCCGCCAATCCGCCCCCGGCCGCCTGGTCATTGGCGAGAGCCTCGGGCGCTTTTTCTCCCGATGTGGGTTGTGGCGTGGTCAGCGAAACGGGGGACGAGTCGCTCCAGACAATCAGCAGCTCCCTGTTTCGATCCAGCATGGCTTTGGGGGTGGCGGTAATGTTGACGAAAGGTTTGTTGGTCATTGGGGTGAAATCATCGACAACGGCAACCGGATAACCCGATGGGAAAGTACCGCCTAAACCCGATGTTATCAGTAGGTCGCCGGGGCGAATATCCGCATTATTAGGTAAAAAAGGCAAGTTAAGCCGGTTCAGTTGGCCACTGCCTACCGCAATGGTCAGCAGGCCGTTACGATTGACCTGGACCGGGATGGCATGATTCGGGTCGGTAATCAGCATGATTTCGGAACTGAACGGCAACGCGCGAAACACCTGTCCGACAACGCCGTTTGCGTCCAGTACCGGTTGCTGGGGGTGGACGCCGAAACGCGTGCCTTTGTTGACCACCACGATGTTTTCGTAGGGCGCCGTATTGATCGACAATAATTCTGCGATCAGCAGTTGTTCGCCTAGCTTAAAGGAGTTTTCCAATAGCGCGCGCAGACGAATATTTTCTTTTTCCAAAGAGTCGAACTTAAGCAATCGGGTTTTATCGATGAATTGCTCTTCACGTAATTGGGTGTTTTCTTTTTTTAAAGTCGAATAGGAGCTAACGGAGTCGGCTGCGTGATCTATCAGTACTGTCGGTAAATCGACCAAGTATTTTAACGGATCGACAAGGACGGATAGCGTGGCTCTAAGTGAGTCAAGTCGATGGCTTCTGTGTTCAGTGATCAGTAAAGCAACGGAAGCAATTATCGCCACAAGCAGGCGGGTGTTGATGGAAGGTCCGGTTGCGAATAAAAGTTTTATAGCGGGATGCCTCTTTATCCAGTTAAAAAATGATGGGAACGCTTAGGCCGGGTTAGCATAACCTAACCCGGCAAACCAATGCTGTACCTGTTCGGTTACGGTGCAATTAGACGCGTTACCAAAATAAACGATTTAAAGGATGAGCAGGAATTACTCTAATGAAAAAGTCGAAACTCCTTTTTTATCCAGCATTTCCAGCACCATGCCGCCGCCCCTGGCGACACAGGTTAACGGGTCGTCAGCGATATAGACAGGCAGGCCGGTTTCTTCGGCTATCAGCCGGTCGATATCTTTCAATAATGCGCCGCCGCCGGTTAAGAATATGCCGCGGGTTGCCACATCGGAACCAAGCTCGGGCGGGGTTTGCTCCAGCGCCAATTTTACCGCGCCGACAATGCCGGATAGCGGTTCTTGCAGCGCTTCCAGGATTTCATTGCTGTTCAAGGAAAAGCTGCGCGGCACGCCTTCTGCCAGATTGCGGCCTTTAACTTCGATTTCCCTGACTTCGCTGCCGGGGTAAGCCGTGCCGATTTCCTGTTTGATTCTTTCCGCGGTGGCCTCGCCAATCAAGGTGCCGTAGTTTCTGCGCACATAATTGATGATGGCTTCGTCAAAGCGGTCGCCGCCGATACGGACGGACGAGGAATAGACGATGCCGTTAATTGAGATGACCGCCACCTCGGACGTGCCGCCGCCAATGTCCAAAACCATTGAGCCGCAGGCTTCTTCAACCGGTAAACCGGCACCGATAGCCGCCGACATGGGTTCTTCAATCAGATAAACTTCGCGCGCTCCGGCCATTGCCGCAGACTCACGAATGGCACGGCGTTCAACCTGTGTTGAACCGCAAGGTACGCAGATCAAGATACGTGGGCTGGGGCGCAGCAACTTGCTTTGGTGGACTTTTTCGATAAAAAATCTCAGCATGCGCTCGGTGACCGCGAAATCGGCGATTACCCCGTCTTTCAGCGGGCGGATGGCGGTAATATTGCCCGGTGTGCGTCCCAGCATGAGCTTTGCATCAAGACCGACAGCGGCAATCGTTTTAGCGCCGCGGATTCTGTCCTCTTTGATAGCAACAACCGATGGTTCATTAAGCACAATTCCCTGGCCGGGAATGTAGATCAATGTATTGGCGGTTCCTAAGTCAATAGCGAGATCGTTGGAGAAAAGGCCGCGAATTCTTTTGAACATTTTTATCTGTATCCTTTGGGGAATAAAAATTGTATTACTTTATCAATCAAGCGAGTGTTTGAGCAAGATATAAAGTATTATAAACAGAATAATAATATAACCTCTGAAATTTTTATTGGGAGTTAAGTGTGTCTTTAACGGCGGATGATGTGAAGAAAATAGCGCATTTAGCGCGACTGGGAATTGAGGAACAAGATGTTGCCTCGTATGCAAAAGACTTGTCCGGGATGCTGGATCTGATGACGCAAATGAGCGATCTTGACACTGACGGCGTCGAGCCTATGGCTCATCCGATGGATCAGGCGCAAAGATTGCGAGCCGATGCGGTAACCGAACAGGATAACCGCGAAAAGTTTCAGGCTATCGCGCCGCAAGTAGAAGCGGGACTTTATCTAGTACCCAAAGTAATTGAGTAAAGGGAAAAGTAACAACTATGCATAACAAAACAATTGCAGAATTAGCCAAGGGTCTGCGTTCCGGTGAGTTTTCAAGCGTGGAATTGACTTCGGCTTTTTTAGGCAGGATCAAACAACACAGTTCGCTTAATGCCTATGTCACCGTCACCGAAGATCTGGCCTTGCAGCAGGCCAAAGCCGCCGACGCCAAGCTGGCAAAAGGCGATGCGGAACTGTTAACCGGCATTCCGGTTGCGCAAAAAGACATTTTTTGTACCGAGGGCGTTAAAACCACCTGCGGTTCCAAAATGCTGGATAATTTTATTGCCCCTTACAATGCAACGGTCGTAGAAAAATTCAATCGGGCCGGTGCGGTGATGCTGGGCAAACTGAACATGGACGAGTTTGCGATGGGCTCATCCAACGAAACCAGTTATTACGGCGCGGTCAAAAATCCCTGGGATACCAATACCGTGCCCGGCGGTTCGTCAGGCGGCACGGCGGCGGCTGTCGCGGCGCGGCTGGCGGTTTGTGCGACAGGCACCGACACCGGCGGTTCGATACGCCAGCCTGCCGCCCTTTGCGGCATTACCGGGTTAAAACCGACCTACGGCCGGGTGTCCCGTTACGGCATGATTGCTTATGCGTCCAGCCTGGATCAAGGCGGGCCGATGACCCGCAGTGCCGAGGATGCGGCGATCATGCTGCAAACCATGGCCGGTTTCGATGGCAAGGATTCGACCAGCGTCGATATGCCGGTCCCCGATTATATGGCCGGATTGACTAACAGTCTCGAAGGCTTAAAAATCGGCCTGCCCAAAGAATTTTTTGGCGAAGGCTTGAACAGCGATGTGGCGGCAGCGATTGAAGCGGCAGTCAACGAATACCGGAAATTGGGCGCCACCGTAACAGAAGTATCGATGCCGACGCTTAAGCTGGCCATTCCGGCTTATTATGTGATTGCCCCGGCCGAATGTTCCGCGAACCTGTCGCGTTTCGACGGCGTGCGTTTCGGCTACCGCTGCGAAAACCCGGCGGACTTGACCGATCTTTACACCCGCTCGCGCGGCGAAGGTTTCGGCAAGGAAGTTAAGCGCCGCATCCTGATGGGGACTTACGCGCTGTCGGCAGGTTATTACGATGCTTATTATATTAAGGCGCAAAAAATTCGCCGCCTGATCAGCGAAGACTTTAAAAGAGCGCTGTCGGAAGTCGATGTCATTATTGGGCCGGTAACGCCATCCACCGCTTTCGGCATCGGCGAAAAAATCGGCAACCCGATTGAAATGTATTTGTCCGATATTTATACGATTGCGATCAACCTTGCCGGCTTGCCGGCCATGTCGGTTCCCGCCGGATTTGCAAAAGGCCTGCCCGTAGGCTTGCAGATCATCGGCAATTATTTTTCCGAAGACAGGTTGTTGAATATTGCCCATCAGTATCAGCAAATCACCGATTGGCATCAACAAGCGCCAAAAGGTTTTGAATAAGGGGGAAGCTCTCATGACAAAAATCACAGAACTCTCGCAATTGGATTTAAACGCTACCTACAGCTATGCCGATTACTTGACCTGGCAGCTGGACGAAACGGTTGAGCTGATTAAGGGCAAGATCATGGCGATGTCGCCAGCGCCGAACCTGAAGCATCAGAGCGTTATTACCAATCTGGGCGGCAGTCTTTATCAGTATTTCCACAAAAGACCCTGCAAGCTTTTTTACGCGCCGTTCGACATCAAACTCTACGACAGCAAAAAATCGAAACTAACCGACCAGGATGTTTATAGCGTCGTCCAGCCCGATTTATGTGTGATCTGTGACAAAGACAAACTGACCGAACAAGGCTGCAACGGCGCGCCGGACTGGATTATCGAAGTGCTATCTCCCGGTAACAGCAAGAAAGAAATGCGCCTTAAATACGATCTTTACCAGGAAAACGGCGTCACCGAGTACTGGCTGGTTTATCCCTACGAACAAGCGGTCTATCAGTTTGTGCTGGATCAAGACGCCGAGAAATACCAGCTGTTTGCCATGTATGCCGGCGACGACATCGCAAAACCCACTCTTTTTCCTGAGCTGCATATTGATTTAGCCGACGTTTTTGCCGAATAAAAAGGAACTACCGAATGAATACACAATGGGAAACAGTCATCGGCTTGGAAATCCACGCCCAGCTGTCCACAAAATCAAAAATCTTTTCCGGCGCATCCACCGCTTACGGCGCGGAACCCAATACCCAGGCCTGTGCGGTCGATTTAGGCCTGCCGGGCGTTTTGCCGGTATTGAATGAAGATGCCGTGCGCAAGGCAGTCATCTTCGGCATGGCCGTCGAAGCGCATATCGCACCGTACTCGGTGTTCGCCAGAAAAAATTATTTTTACCCGGACTTGCCCAAGGGCTATCAAATCAGCCAGATGGACCTGCCGATTGTCGGCATCGGGCATTTGGATATTGACGTTGACGGCGTCAGCAAACGCATCGGCATTACCCGCGCCCATCTTGAAGAAGACGCGGGCAAATCGCTGCACGGCAGTTTTCACGGCATGACCGGCATCGACTTAAACCGCGCCGGTACGCCGCTGCTGGAAATAGTGTCCGAGCCGGATATGAGGTCGGCCAAAGAAGCCGTGGCCTACATGAGGACAATGCACGAACTGGTGCGCTACCTGGGCATTTGCGACGGCAATATGCAGGAAGGCTCGTTCCGTTGCGACGCCAACGTATCGGTGCGGCCCAAAGGCCAGCAAGAATTCGGCACCCGGACGGAGCTTAAAAATATCAACTCGTTCAAGTTTGTCGAAAAAGCCATCAACTACGAAATCGAGCGGCAAATAGAGCTGATCGAAAGCGGCGGCACCGTGGTTCAGGAAACCCGCCTGTACGACTCGGTCAAGGATGAAACCCGTTCCATGCGCAGCAAGGAAGAGGCCAACGATTACCGGTATTTTCCCGATCCCGACTTGTTGCCGGTGTTGATCGATGAAGACTTTAAAGAGCAAATCAAAGCCCAATTGCCGGAATTGCCGCAGGCGAAAAAACAGCGGTTTAAAGATGACTATGCGCTGGATGACGAAAACGCCACGATACTGACATCGTCCCGTCCGCTGGCGGATTATTTCGAGGCGGTGGTTAAAGAGTCGGGCTGCGAGGCGAAAATGTGCGCCAACTGGGTGACCGGCGACCTGTTAGCGGCGCTTAACAAAGCCGACCTGGACATCACCGACTCGCCGGTTAGCCACGAACGTCTGGCTGGTTTGTTAAAGCGTATCAGCGACGACACCATTTCCGGCAAGATCGCCAAGCAGGTGTTCGAAGAACTGTGGCAGGG
>JBAQYH010000397.1:0-2791 GCA_049299935.1 Methylobacter sp.
GCGGTACGCCGATCAGCTCTTCTCTGGAATAGCCGCTAATACGAATAAAAGTATCGTTGGCGTAGGTGATCACGCCTTTTAGATCGGTATTGGAAACAATAGATTCACTGTCCGTAAGAATACGTTCCACATCGGTTACTTGCTTATTAATTTTCATGAGAGGCTCCCCAATTTAATGACTGGTTAACTTCCGGAGTTGAATTGATCAATAGGCAGACCTTTTAAATACGAGAGCGAAGAATAAACTCATCAATTGAAAAGCGGATGTCTCCTTTGTTTCAAAGGCTGCATTTTTAGATGACTTGCTTAATATTCGGCATTACGGATCAGCACGCAGACGATGCGGATTGGAATGGGTTCGTCCGGATAAATCTATAAAGATATGTTGTAGCCGTGTCTCATCGTTGTACTGATTTTCTAATGGCTTTATTCTTCCAAGTTACAAGCAATGCAGTAATTTCATGCTTATTAAGCACCTTTTTAAATTTCTCGGACAAACGAAAAATTACCCTGCAATGTAACTTTGAATTATTCATTGTGATGCATTGCCTGGATGCTCCGGCTTTGAAAATGATTTACCGATTGATCAAGCGTTGAAACAATCTCTTCACAGTTAATAGTATTTTTATTGCTGCCGAGAATGTAATTAGCCAGTTTGGTGATTGCCGCCCAGTTTGCACCATTATTTATAAAGCTAAATGCCGCAGTAAACAGCTCATCCAATTTCTTATCTTTCTGTTGTTTATCGGCAGGGAAGCATTGTAAATATTCATTAGCCAAGGCAAGATCGGAACTGCCGCCATAGTTTGCTAATGCATTCAAATTGACTAACTTCTGATTGAATAGCTCGTCATCGGTATCGGCAACATACCTGGCTTCAGCCAACGGCCCGATAAGCAGATTAATAATATCCGCCTCAAAGGCTATCATATAATCATGTACCAATCGGGCCATTGCATCATTGCGTTCTGTCAATCCACGCATCAGGTTATCAATAGAAGGCGGTAACAATTCAATTAACCGTCCTCCTTCCACTCGCGCAATACAATCGTCATGAACCGATTGACAAGCCATGCCTTCCGTTACCGTCACGCCGCCCATATCCTTAAAAATAATCTTAAAAAAAACAGGCGGCAGCTGCCTGGCTTTGTTGTTTAAATGAATACCCGCCGCATGTCCTGCTTCATGAAAAGCAAGACGTTGTTTATGCTCCACTAATTTATCCTGAGTGAAAGTCTCAATTATCTTGATTCGTTTCATATTAGGTAACCTCTGTTGATTAAAATTTGAACTACAATTTTTAAAATTACCGAACTATCGTCTTTTACCAAACCTCACAAACTCAAAAACAACCATACCTAACGGCTTAAACAATCTGCTTTGCCGACTCACCTACTTCTCGCACCCGCCCTCATCCTGTTCCACAGCACGCGTTTCATCGTTGCATTTTGCTGTAGAGACGAATTCCAGCTTCAGTCTTACATTACGGGGACCGTGTTGATATGCCATCCGCCTCGCACACTGCTGATCCATTTGCAACTCTGAAAACCAATTGATAAAACGTTCTGCATCCGAGCCATGATGAATAGCGCCGAGTCGCGGACAGAGCATGTAGATTTCTACGGCTGTTATGCGCCGCTTAGCCTCCGGCAGCTCCATCCTGCGCGGGTGAAGACCGTCTGTATAGTGAATATGGAGATCAAAATCTTTAACAAACAAATCATTTATATCTCCCGGTAAAACATAAGCCTCAGTCTTGGTGAGCAGATCCCGGTTACCTGCCGTATCACGCTTACCTACGCTTGCCAACTGCCGATAAATTACCCCCAATAGCCTTTTCATCTTTTCGCTAAACATAAACACCCCCAATTCATTTGTTGCCACAACGTGATAGTTCGCATCCCCACATCTGCGTCAACTCGGCAGACGATGCAGAACCCGCCGCAGCCGGCTTGAGCAGGTCATCCATTGAGCACGTACTGAATATTCAGGATGATCGCAAAAGCGTTGTTATCCGTATCTTTGAAATCCTTGAGCTGCCCTTCGTAATTGCCATTGGCGGCGGGGCAAGGCCGCCCGTTTCCATATCGGTGAGGACTGTCACAGCTTCGTTTACGGGGAGAATAAGCCGTTCAGGGTTTTGTGATGCCTGTCACCGGGGTTCCAGCCGCCTTGAAACAAGTCGGCATTGGCGCTTGTCCAGTTCTTCTGTCGCCAATCACAGGTCAGCAATTTATCTTTCAACTCCGGGCAGTATAAATAGCCGGCTCACCCTCCATGACGGTGCAAGCGCGTTGTTGATTTTTTGTAACGTCCAATATAAGTCGCTTAAGTCAATTATGCCTGGGATCGCTATTTCCAAACCATTTACGTAACGCCTATCGCCGTGGATCCGCCGATAAAACAGGAGGCGCAATCCATTTCGATAAAATTTGATCGGTTATTTCATATTGCGATTTAGCAAAAATCCTTCATTTACGAGCTGCCAATACGAATACGCTATCGAGAACCCGATAAAAAGCCTACTACTTATGCGCCTATTTGTCAATCGCTTTTATCGATTATATCGTTTATGCCTGCTTATTGAGAATGCACCCGAATAATTACCTTTAAATTATTAATAGTATTTAGTTATTAAAATAAAAAAACAGGAACAATGGCCAAACAAAAAATCACCGAATTACACTACGTCCGGCAATGACTGCCGAGAAAGTGATTACCCACAAACAGGCTCACCTAGCTTGCGCTCATACCGAATGAGTTATTTCTTCATTTTTGGACAGGGCACATG
>JBAQYH010000398.1:0-3073 GCA_049299935.1 Methylobacter sp.
ATAATATCCCAATTTAAGGGTTGAAAAAAAAACCATGGTGGTGAATAAAGGAACCAGTATAAAAGAAATGCCATCCATGAATTGACTAGGAAGAATAAATAGCACAATAAACAGCGCGACACTTAAAGAACATAATATATAATAAATAAGATTATTCGTCTCACGAAGATTCGACAGTGTCATAACTTGTAGATGCTCCTCTGAAAATTTTCTTCATATGTGATCACCGCCGATATTTCTATTTTTTGTAATCCCCAGCTGTCTTGTTTACGATAAAATAAAAAATGTTTTCTATTCATTTCGCAATAATTGTTTAGCGATCCTTCGTGCATATGTCAAAAACTCCACATATTTGGCTTCTGTCCACCACGCAATACGTTTAGGCATGTCTGGGCGGCGCCGCTTTCTATGAGAGTTTTTCATCATTACACGTATCTCACTACCTAATTCTTTTGCATTCTTCATCCAATCAAGCTTCGTCTCAGCAGTTTCCCTCGCTTGTCGTTTATGGCGGGATAGCAAATCCTTATCATTAACGTAGCGTTGCATTTTTTCTGCTAAGTCTTTCCAGTCAGCTATCTTTTCGGGCCAGTAATAACCGTCCTTGCGCATTCTCGTCTCTTTAACCCGTACTAGTAAACCGTTAACTCCATTTTTAACAAATTCATTCATTGGTGCATTGTCGGTCGTAATAACCGGCAAGCCACAGGCCAATGCCTCTGGAACACAAAGACCAATACCTTCAAGCCGTGTAGGATAAACAAACACATCGCCAAGATGGTAAAGCCCGGGCGCAGGAACAGTTTTTTCAATAAATTCAATTTTTGGATCGTTTCTTACGATCTCTAATGCATCAGTACCATATTTTGATAATGGTACTTGAGAATGCAAAATCAATTTTACATTTCCTTTAACTCTTTGAAATGCTTTTATTACGAGATCTGTACCTTTGCGGTTATTGACGCCACCAAAACCGGCACTGTGGAAAAACGCAACATAGTGCCTTGTACCCACAATATGCTCGCGATTTGTTGGCTTAAATAGGTTGATGTCAGTCCCCCAAGGGATGAAGAGAGAGCCCGGTAAATGTTGAAAAACCCCATAGTGGCGCTTCGTATTACACAGAAGGAAGTCATACTCTCGAAAATGTTCAACATTTTCTTTTTTATAATAGTCAATATAAGCACCCACTGTGTAACCGAGCTTACGAACTCTTCTGACTGTGTCAAATGAGTGCTCCTCGTTGAAAATGATGACTTCAATGTCGCGATTGCGTAGCCAAAGGTCGAACTGGATCATGCTGATATACAGGTTGTCGAATCGCGAAATTCTCCCCAATGGCTTGTATCGCACGCCCCATGTGACGTTCGGAAGATCCCATAAAGGATCTCCCTGCGCATATTCTTCTCCGCCTCTAGCAAAGATATGGACACTATGCCCCTGTCGCTGCAAGGCTTCCATATAAGCCTTTGAAACGTATGCTGCCCCACGTTCAAACCAAGTTGTTACAATGCCAATGTTCATAGTTGTTTTCTGTCTTATCCTATGCCTAATGTTATACTTAGTTTATTTTGTCAATATCCTCATCACAAAGTAGTCAATGAGAGACTTGGCATAACCCCTTCTTGCGTCATTCGGAGCTTGACCCGGAACCCAGGAAGTAAGTAATTAATAATACTGGATTCTCGCCTTTGCGGGAATGACAAAATTGTTGTTCTTGTGTAGTTCTGCAAAGCTCTCAATGAAAGATACTCGGTGATCGAGAGGCTATTGCGCTACTTATTTGCTTCTTTATGTATAAGCCAAATTGCGAACCCAAAAGTCCATGTTGCATGAAAAATATAACCCACACCTCTTGCCGCAGCCAAACCTAAAGAACCTTTATCAACAAGAAGTAAAGTCGTCATAATAAAGACTATAGCCCACCCCATATTCATAGAGAACCCTACCCACATTTGCCCGGTTGCTGCAATGATCTGACCAACCGGTACTTGAACGGATACAAGACCTGCTGTCAGCAAAACTATAACTAGCGTCGGCCATCCATCCCTGAAATCAGGTCCATAAAAGCCCATTATACAAGGGCTTATAATGCACGCGATTAAAACGAACGGCATTACTATCAGCGCGTTTGCCTTCATCGCGAGGACCATTGTTTTCATCGACTGGCTTGTATCTTTTTGACCAAGTCGTTCAGAAAGTACTGGCAGTACCACCCCGCCTAATAAACCAGGCAGAAACATGAGCATGACATACCATTGATTGGCGGCATTAAAAATGCCCATTTCACCGTAGCCATCAGGTTGATTGACCAGGAAGGTTGCGCATAGCCAATTTACGGGGCCGACTAACGCGCTAGCCAATACTGCCGGCAGACTGAATCTCCATAAAACAAGCATTTCATGACTACAGTTCCGGAGAGTAAACGGGACCTTGTGGCGCCGTGCCTCTATACGAAGAGCCAGATGATTGAGTAGCCAATTGAAGCAGAGATTAATCGCCAGTGCCCAGACTGCGCCGGTGAGTCCACATAAATATGTTCCGAGCACAAGAATTGGGAATGAGATCAGGCCAACAAAAAGGTTGACACAGGCTATCGTTCTAAAGGCTTCAAAACCTGAAAGCGCACCTGTCTGCGCACCGTTAAGGGCACTGATGAAAAGTATTAATGCCGCAATCCGTAAGACGCCGGTCAGGTGTGGGGCATTGATGGTGTGTTCAGCAAGCCATGGGGCAAAAACCAATAGTCCTAGAGCCATCAAACTGCCAGTGGCCATCGCGACCAGTCCGGAAAGGCCTATGATCCGCCCTGCACGTTCCGGATCTGACTGGCGAAACTCGGCAACGTACTTGGTGGCGGTCAAACCCAGGCCGAAACCGGCGAAGACGCCGAACATTCCAACAGTGGCTTGTATGATTCCCAACTCACCGAAGCCCGTCTTCCCTAAAATCCTTGCGACAACAATCGATGCCACCAGCATCAGGGCGCGTGAGATGACCGCGCCGGCAAGCGACCAAAAGGCACCCTTTGCAATGCGATAGCCAATTTCCGAGGCCTCAATTTTGGCAAGGG
>JBAQYH010000399.1:0-5965 GCA_049299935.1 Methylobacter sp.
GGATAGGTCGCGTACCAAATATACTGGCGACAGATTGTCTTTAAACTTTCAGGAAATTGAAATACGTAGCGTTATTGCCATTCTGGCCGAATTTACCGGACAGAATGTGGTTGCCGGCGATGATGTCACTGGCACGATTACCTTAAAGCTGGACGATGTGCCCTGGGACGAAGCATTAGACTTTATTATGATGACCAAGGAGTTGGGTAAGTACGAGTCCGGTAATGTCACGCTGATCTCAACGCTGGACAAAATTAAGGACTACAAGAAGAAACAGCAGGAAACAGAGAAAGTCGTTGAGCAGTTGGACCCGCTGACGACTGAGTATATTAAAATCAATTACGCCAAGGCCGAGAATTTTAGAAACCTGTTGAATGGCTTGGATACCGGCGCTTTTGGCAGTTGCGGGGTGACCGGTACAGCTACAGCTAGTGCAAACATCGGTTCAGCAACGGCTGCTGTCGGTGGTGCTTCCGGGGCGGGACAAGCAGCCCAAGGTCAGGGGGCCGGCGGCACAGAGGGAAATGACGACAAGTTTGGCTTATTGTCCCGTCGTGGATCGGCCGTTGTCGATGCCAGAACCAATACTTTGATTGTCCGTGAGACGTCAAAACGTCTGGAAGATGTGAAGAAACTGGTGCGTAAACTGGATGTTCCTGTGCGGCAGGTGATGATCGAGGCAAGGGTTGTTATTGCGGATGATAGTTTCACTGAAAATTTAGGCGTCAAGTTTGGTGCGGGAAAACAGGCTGATGTCGGTTCCAATACGGCATTTGCCGTAGGCGGTTCTGGAACGCAAGGCAACACTAATGCTCAAGTTGATGCGAATGGTCAAATAGGTACGCTAAATAGTCAGCTGGTTGATTTGGGTGTGGCAGGGTTAACAACTACTCCCCCCGGCGCTTTGGGCATGACATTGGTTAGAGGTGCCGATTATGTATTGAATCTCGAGCTTCAGGCATTACAAATTGAAGGGAAGGGCGAAATAGTATCTAACCCAAGGGTAATGACCATGGATCGCTGCACGGCGGTTATGACGCAAGGTGTCGAAATTCCGGTTACAACGGTCGGGACGGCGAATACACCGCCCACCACTACTTATATCGATGCCGTTCTTGAATTAAACGCAACGCCGCAGATTACGCCCAGTGGATCGGTTATCATGAATTTGCTGGTCAAGAAGGACAATGCGAACGCAACCAGCAATCCTGTATCGGGTAACCCGGGGATTGACAAAAGACAGATTAAAACATCGGTTCTTGTTGAAGATGGAGAGACGGTTGTTTTAGGTGGGGTTTATGAAGGTACTGAAACAAATGGCAGGAATAAAATCCCCTTTTTCGCCGATTTGCCGGGCATTGGGTTTTTATTTACAAACTCAACAGTTAATAAGACCAAGAAAGAATTGTTGATTTTTGTCACGCCAAAAATTATGAAAGAAGATATAGCCAGCGATTGATTGCTTCTACTTGGAGCAAAAAGGGGGCATAATGCCCAACTTTTTAAGGATTTAACCCGGAAAATAAGGTAGGTCATGACGCGATCAGAGAATATATATTTAGTTGGCCTCATGGGTGCAGGAAAAACTACGATAGGGCGGCAATTAGCGAGATCGCTTAAATTGCCTTTTTATGACAGTGACAAGGCGATTGAAGAACGGACCGGCGTGGATATTCCGACCATATTTGAGTTCGAAGGGGAGGAAGGGTTCAGGGATAGGGAGCAGAAAATGATTCAGCAATTGACGCAAATGGAGGGTATCGTGTTGGCTACCGGCGGCGGCGCGATTTTACGCGAAGAAAATCGCAGGTTGTTAAAAGAACATGGCTTTATCGTTTACCTGCAATGCTCAGTTGAAAGAATTTTGGAACGGACGCGCAGAGATACGCAACGCCCATTGCTAAAAACAGATAACCCCAGAGACCGGATCGAAAGCTTGTTCGCACAGCGTGAGCCGCTGTATTTGTCATGCGCAGACTTTAAAGTTGACACGGGCATCATGCAAAGCAAAGAGGTCGTCAGTCGTATTTTAGAAGAGTACAACTCAGTTAATCGTTAACGGCAAAGGGCGAAAAACACCTTTCGCCCTTTGCCTTTCGTCTTTTTTATCCGTTTAAATCAGTGTCATCCGTGTTCTATAATAAATATGAAAAAATTACTGGTTGAATTAGGTGACCGTAGTTACCCGATCTATATAGGCTCTGGATTATTGAGCCGGTCTGAACTGTTCACAAACCATATAAAGTCCAAGCAGGTTATCGTGGTCACCAACGAAACCATCGCCCCCCTGTATCTGAATACGGTTTTAAAAAATTTGCAGGGTTATACTGTCGAAACAGCGATATTGCCCGATGGCGAGCAGTTCAAGACCTTGGAATTTGTAACTCAAATTTTTGATAAGCTGCTGGCCTGCAAATTTAGCCGTAATGCCACGCTGATTGCCTTAGGCGGCGGTGTTATCGGCGATATGGGCGGCTTTGCGGCAGCCTGCTACCAGCGCGGCATTTCTTTCCTGCAAATACCCACCACATTGCTGGCACAGGTCGATTCTTCGGTGGGCGGTAAAACCGGGGTTAATCACCCGCTGGGTAAAAACATGATAGGCGCTTTTTACCAGCCGCAATGCGTTATCGCCGATGCCGATGTCTTGGATACGCTGGATGACCGCCAATTAGCTGCCGGTCTGGCCGAAGTGATTAAATATGGACTGATCCGGGACGCTGAATTCTTTGCATGGCTGGAAAACAATATCGACGCGTTACTAGCCAGAGATAAGCAGGCACTGGCTTATGCGATAGAACGGTCATGCATTAATAAAGCAGAAATTGTCGCCGAAGATGAAACCGAGACCGGTATCCGGGCGACGTTAAACTTAGGCCATACTTTCGGTCATGCGATAGAAACCGGCGCCGGTTACGGTAAATACCTGCATGGCGAAGCCGTAGCCATCGGCACCTGCCAGGCTGCCGATCTTTCCAGAAGAAAAGGCTGGCTAAACGATGCAGATGTCGCAAGAATTATTGCGCTTTTTGAAAAAGCCAAGCTGCCCGTAAATCCGCCGGAACAAATTGATTCAGACCGGTTTTTGGAGTTGATGGCGGTAGACAAAAAGAATGTAGACGGTCAAATCAGACTGATTTTGTTGGAAAAAATAGGCACATCGACATTGCCCGTCGATGTAGACCGAGAACTATTGGAGATGACGCTTAAAACCTATGGTAGAAGATGATACTTTTACTTATCATGTGAAACAGCAACCCCGCAATCAGGTAAATACGGCTGCTGCTTCCTTGATAACCAAGGAACGAATGCAGAAGCTTGATTTATTAATCCATCTGCTTTCAAACTTGACCCAGGCCCTTGTCGTTTGCGGCCCGGAAGGCATCGGAAAAACGACGCTGCTTGACGTTTTGCAGGGGCGCAAGACCGAATCGTGGCGGTATTGTCTTGTGCAAGGCAATGCCGCACTAAGTTTTGAGGCGATTCAGCAGCACTTGGCCAGGGCTGTCGCCAGCAAGTCCGCCCAGTCGTTATCGACAGCTTTGGGGCGGCATGACGGTCAATTTAAACAAATAGTACTGATTGTTGATAATGCCGGCGAATTAGTGCCCGGACTGATTGGGGCTATCATTCAATATGCAGCGGCAAATCCCGTTTTAAGGGTGATCTTCGCTTTGACCCATGACGAATTGCAGATGAAACGCGGGTCGGATCGTGCAGTTGATGATTGCCATATTGTCGAAATCCCCCCCTTATCGGAAAAGCAGTGCGGCGATTTTTTACAGTATCTGTCGGCAAAACCTTCTGCGAACGTGTCGTTTAAGGCAATCGGCGAAAACATGGTGGCGCATATCTACCGGGAAACGCATGGCGTTCCGGGAAGAATCATTGATGAAATATCAGGCGCATCCGCCGCTAAACAAGGCGGGAAATTGAAATGGGTACTCGCCCTTTCTGCCGCAGCAGCATTGGCGATAGCGTTTGGCGTTCAGTGGCTGGTATCACCAAGAAATAATGCCAAAGAAGCAATAGCCCCGGTATCGGTTGAACGGACCGCGGATAAGAGTGAAGCGGCTCCTCCACGGCCGGAGTCCCAGATAATACTCCCCCTGCCGCCTGCTCAACCCGCCATCCCGCAACCGGAGCCATCAGCGCCGGTAAATGAAGGGAACGAAGCGCTAAAGCCTGCGGCTGAAGCCAATACGCACAGTGAGGGCCCGCAAACTGTTATTCCCGCAGTAAAGCCCGATGTATCCGGCACGGTTGTTATTAAGCCGTTGCCTGAAAATCCGGAAGTTAAGGTTCAACCCGTGCCGCCGGCCGGAACCGCACAGAAACCGGATAATAAGCAATCAGCTGCCGTACAGCAGAAAATTGCTGAGCCGCCTGTAGCATCGCCAGAAAAACCATTCAGCGAAGTGGTTAATAATGTTGAACCGTCTATTGCCGAGGATTCGGCACACAAGCCCATCCCAGCCAATGCAGTTGCGGTTGAGCGGAAACCGGATATTAAGCAACCCGAGCTCGCGCAGCAGAACATTGCCGTGCCGCTGGAGGGTAAACAAGAAAAGCCAAAACAAACAGAGTTGAAGAAAACGGTTAATAGTGTAGAGCCGTTTGCGGCCAATAATCTGGAAACAATCCAGATTCCGCAAAAGCCCGTAGACGTTGCGGCAATCCCCGAGCAACAAGGCGCAGAAACGGCGACACCGCAACAAGCGGAGCTTGGCCGTAGCGGTTCCCTACCGATTGCGGCACTTCCGCCGTCCCCGGCAGTCGAAGGGACATTGGCACCGGCGGTAAATAATTTCACCCTGCAACTGATGGTGCTGTCGAAACAGTCATCGGTAAACGCTATACTCAAAAAATATCCGGCGATGGAACCTGATTTTAGAGTCATTAGGACGATAGCCAATGGCCAAGAAAAGTTTATATTAGAGTATGGCTCATATCCCGATACCGTATCGGCAAATAAAGCCAGGCAGTCCTTGCCCTTTGAGTTCCACAACGCACTGGTAAGAAAAATAAGTTCGATAAAACAAAGGTAACTACTCAGCATGAAAGATAATCGTAGTCAGTATATTCGCTGAGTAGTTACAAACAAAGATAGTACTCGCAAGGCATAAAGGAAAAACGGTTCGGCAGCATGCAAATGGATGCGGAAAGCACTAACCGGGATCGCCGATGCGATAAACACCATAATTTTAAACCTGAATAATTAAATCCATGACCGCATTAAAAAACGATACCTTTATTAGAGCGCTGTTAAAACAACCAGTGGAGTACACACCGATTTGGATGATGCGCCAAGCGGGACGTTATTTGCCGGAATACAGACAAGTCAGGGAGCAGGCCGGCAGTTTTTTAGATCTGTGCACCAATCCCGAGCTGGCTTGCGAGGTCACGTTACAGCCGTTGCGGCGCTTTGGCTTTGATGCGGCGATCCTGTTTTCTGATATTTTGACCATTCCCGATGCGATGGGCTTGGGGCTTTATTTTACCGAGGGTGAAGGCCCTAAATTTACCAGCCCGGTCAGAACGGCGGCGGACGTCAATAAACTGCCGATTCCCGACCCGGAAACGGATTTGCGTTACGTGGTTGACGCGGTTCGGCTGATACGGAAAAACCTGCAAGGCAGCGTCCCGTTAATCGGCTTTTCCGGTAGCCCCTGGACGCTGGCGACATATATGGTTGAAGGCGGCAGCAGCAAGAGCTTTCAAAAAGTTAAAAGCATGATGTACGAGCAGCCCAAGTTGATGCATGTCATGCTGGATAAGCTGGCGCAATCGGTTGCGGCTTATTTGAATGCCCAGATTGAAGCGGGGGCTCAGGCGGTCATGTTGTTCGATACTTGGGGCGGCATGTTGACGACAGAAGATTATGTCGAGTTTTCTTTATACTACGCCAAACAAGTCAGAGCTTTGCTCAGAACTTATGTAGACGGGCGGCAGATACCAACTATCC
>JBAQYH010000400.1:0-2075 GCA_049299935.1 Methylobacter sp.
CGGGGAAATGGTGGACTACGGCACATAGGTCGGGCGACCATGGTCATTGTTCACTTCTCCTGCTTTTTAAGAACGGCCCTTTGCTTGCTGCGAACAAGCTCATGGGCCGTTCTTACTTGATCAGTTCATACAATCCCTTTGAGATCTTTCTGAATTCATCCGGATTCTTTTTCATTATCTGACGGATAACCTCCATTCCGTATTTATCGCTCAATTCCCAACCTCTCGCACGAAATTCTTGTGTAATTTCCGACAATCTCATTGGTTTGCCTGCTTCCATCAAAATCGTCTTTACCCTTTCTTTTAGACGGCCGCGAGAAGTTCCATCAGAAGTGGGTATTGGCATCGTTCGCTTTCGATGAACTGCCGATGCAAAGGAAACATCATCACCATGGGGGGGGATATTGGAAAAAAAAGACGCCTGCTCGTTGGTTGTGGGAATTTCGAACTGCCCTCGAGTGATTTCTAGCCATTTCTGTAAACTATTGATTCGATTTGATAGCTCCCTCTGAGCATCCAACAGCCCGTTTAGTTCGGAAACAAGCTTGGCAAGATCAGACTCGACAATCGATATGAGTTCTTCGGCCTTCAATCTGGATTGTTCTGACCCCTGCGATTTTCCCATATCCACGCCTCCTTTTGTATCATACACCACATATATAAATTGGAACTGGATAGGAAGTCAATGGATAAATTGTTTTGAGATCGGAATATCGATGGTTTTTTTGGCAGGAACACCAGTAAACAAAATAACGATTGTTTAATAATGTTAAAGTCATCAATCTTATTCAAAAAAGCAAGGCTCATCCGGCATTGCCGGGTGCTCTTCTGCCGTGCATGACCCGGGCAAGAAAACGCGGGACTTTCTAGCGGTTTTGGTATAATTGATGGGTCTACTTATCAAGCCACTAAGGAATGGTGGATTCATTCTTTTTGCTCCATCTAGCTCTTGCTGCCTTTTTAGCAATCTCTTTTCGCTTCTCTGGCGTGAGTTTCTCGACCCTAGCCTTCCCGCCCTTCATTCCACCAAGTCGCCCAAGTTCAACGGCGGCTTGATTCTTTTGGAGTTGCTCGTCGGTCGCTTCCGGCTTATTCTCCGACGTGGCCTGGTCCACAATGAACGAGGCAAGTTGATTAATGTCGCGTGGTGTTTTCTTCTTTCCCATGCTATCCTCCCCTTAAAATGATCGTATAGGAATTTGCATTTTTTCCCAATGAAATCAACTTGGTCATGGTAGAAAGGCAGGTGGACCGAGAGTAGGGGGGAAGATCGGAGGAATTGACCGGCCACGATCATCGTTTCGGCCTCCGCCCGATGTATTCCCGTTCGCCCTGAGGTATCGAAGGGCGAATGGATATGGACCGGCCGAAACGATGATCATGGTTGGTCTTGATAAATTAGGCCGTCTTATTTGTTGCTGCGATCTCATACTCCCAATAATCGCTCCACCAGTCGTTTGCCGTTATGACTCTCAAAGCTAGTATCGGATTGATTGAGCTCGGATGCCACGAGGCACCCGGGAGCTTCAAACGTTTTTGGGGAATGGATCGATGAGCGCTTTCCATCTCTCCTGAGCCGATGGGGTATCCGAGGGCCTTGAAACGGTCATAGTCCACTGCGTCCTCTAAACGCTGTAGATAAGCGATAAACCGGTGAAGACAGTCGTTCGGCTCGGTTGCATTTCGGTTCGCAAGCTCTTCCAAGATTTCTTGGACACGCCCTTCGCTGATTGCGTCAAGTTTTGATTGAACCCATTTGCGCTGTTCTTGTTGGTTGAAGCCCAGCGCCACAGCAGTGTCATGGAGATGCTTCTTCAGATGCGACTTGTCCAAAATGAACCGCATGGCAGGAAATTGCTCCGGGTGGTCCCGAGCGGGACGCGGGAAAACGTGTTCGAGATGATAGATAGGGAAAAACGTCGCCCCAGCTTCGACATCACTCAGCCCACGTGGTGCCACGCGCTCTTCCTGCCCATGGCGGCCAACAACAAAATGGTCTGAACAGACCGGGGCATCCGGTGGGTCGCCGATACTGTCATCGACCTCTCCACCGTGAACGCCACCACGGCCAGCCG
>JBAQYH010000401.1:0-8987 GCA_049299935.1 Methylobacter sp.
ATCTAAGGGCGAGACATGCCCGGCTCGTCAATCGAGTGAGCGATGCGGTAATGCCGTAAGCGGCAGGATTCCAGGGTCCTAATTAGGAATCCCCCCCTAATAAGGACGGAGCCGATGTCGATCTTCCTTGATTTAATGGAGTCCGCTAGATATAATTCCCCCGATGTTGAGTATGGAATTGAGAGTGGTCAATACAAAGCGCTCTACCGTCAGTAAAATCATAAGTTATCAAATTCTTATGATAATGCTAATGACGGCAGGATTTGCCCTGGCAGGAGGTAGGCCTTACGCCTTATCGGCGGCTTTAGGCGGGGCTGCGGCGTTTATTCCGAATCTGTATTTTGCATTGCGGGTATATCGGTCCGCAGGGCAGGAAGCAAGAAAGATCGTAAGGTCTTTTTATGCCGGGGAATCGGGCAAGTTATTGTTAACAGCCGCGCTGTTCTTCATGATTTTCCAACTTCCAAACATAGAAATATTACCGCTGCTGTCAGTGTACGTAGCAGCTTTATCGGTTTTTTGGTTTGCGCTGTTGATGCGCTGACATTAATTATATTTAGAGAGGAACGATGGCTACCGAAGCTCATGCCGAAGGTGCAACCGGTTATATTATTCACCATTTAACTTCGCTGACCGTGGGCGAGGGTTTCTGGGCATTGAATCTGGATACCTTGTTTTTCTCAGCGGTTCTGGGCGGCCTGTTCGTCTGGTTTTTTAAGATGGCCGCAGAAAAGGCGACAGCGGGCGTTCCGGGTCTGGTGCAGAATTTTGTAGAAATGCTGATTGAATTTGTCGATACCCAGGTTAAAGACAGCTTCCACGGAAAAAACAAGTTAATCGCCCCCCTGGCATTGACCATTTTTTGCTGGGTGTTCCTGTGGAACTTCATGGACTTGTTCCCGGTCGATATCTTGCCGTTGATCGGTTCGCTGATGGGTATTGAATACCTGCGCGTCGTTCCAAGTACGGATTTGAATGCAACCTTTGCAATGTCGATTTCCGTTTTCTGCTTGATTATTTTCTACAGCATCAAGGTAAAAGGCCCTTGGGGCTTTGCCAAGGAGCTGATGTTTCAGCCGTTCGGTCCCTGGTTGCTGCCTTTCAATTTACTACTGAAGCTGGTCGAAGAAATTGCCAAGCCGATCTCATTGGCGCTTCGTTTATTCGGAAACCTGTATGCGGGCGAGTTGATCTTTATCTTGATTGCCTTATTGCCGTGGTATCTTCAACCTGTGCTGAGTTTCCCTTGGGCGATCTTCCATATTTTAATTATCACGCTACAGGCATTTATATTCATGGTATTGACCATTGTTTACTTGAGTATGGCGCACGAAGATCATTAAAGAATTTTTTAACTTTTTTATAATTTAACTAACCGTTTGGAGGTTTCATGGAAATTGCAAAATTGATTGCTGATGTACAAGGCATGACTGCTATCGCAGTAGGTCTGGTTCTGGGTATGGGCGCTTTAGGAACAGCTATCGGCTTCGGTCTGTTAGGTGGAAAATTCCTGGAAGGCGCAGCTCGTCAACCTGAAATGGTGCCTATGCTGCAAGTAAAAATGTTTGTTGTTGCGGGTCTGTTGGACGCGGTAACCATGATCGGTGTTGGTTTGGCGCTGTTCTTTACTTTTGCCAACCCATTCCTGTCTGCTGTAACAGCTGCGGCAGCGGGTTAATAGGCTGTTTAACTTTACTAGCAACAAGAGGAACGCATCGTGAGTATCAATGCTACTCTGATTGGGCAAATGATAACCTTTGCACTTCTGGTATGGTTTACCATGAAGTACATTTGGCCGCCTTTATTTGACTCTTTAGAAGAACGTAAAAAGAAAATTGCTGATGGTTTGGCTGCGGCTGAAAAAGGTCAGGAAGCAATGCACTTGGCAGAGAAAAAGGCCAAGGGTGTTTTGAAAGAAGCCAAAGAACAATCTTCAGAGATTGTAAATCTGGCTCAAAAACGTGCCAATGAACTGGTTGAAGCATCAAAAGACACCGCTAAGAAAGAAGGTGAGCGTTTGATTCTTGTGGCAAAGGCGCAGATTGAGCAGGAAAAACAGCAGGCTATAGAAAATTTGCGTAAAGAAGTGTCGGCCTTGGCTTTGCGGGCAGCAGAGCAAATTCTGAGTGCAGAAATCGATAAAACCAAGCACCAAGACATCCTGAGCAAAATCTCAAATCAATTAGTAGGATAGGCAGCATAATGAGCGAACTGGCAACATTGGCAAGGCCTTATGCAGCGGCGGTGTTCAAGCGATCCAAAGAAACCGGTACTACTGAACAGTGGTCGAAAAGTTTGGCGTTTATGTCGGCTGTCCTGAAAGATAAAGAAATTTCTGTCGTTGTGGATAACCCGAAAGTCAGTAAAGAACGGTTATCGACGCTGATGCTCGATATTTGTCAGGAGCAAGTAGATGAAGAAGGTGCAAATTTTCTGAAACTACTGGTTCAAAACAACCGGCTGACTTTAGCGCCGACTATTTCTGAGCTATTCGAAGCCTATAAGGCGGAAAGCGAAGGTTATGTCGATGTTGAAGTGGCAACTGCTTACGCCTTCTCCAAAGAAGAAAAGCAACGTTTCACTTCAACGCTGGAAAAAACGCTAAGCAAAAAAGTCCATATGAATGTGACCGTGGATAAATCTTTAATCGGCGGCGTAGTGGTACGTGCAGGCGACAGAGTGATCGACGGTTCCATTAAAGGCCAGCTTCAACAATTAGCAAAACGACTCTAAACCAGAGCGAGAAACAGAACATGCAATTAAACCCATCTGAAATAAGTGATCTGATTAAAAAGAAGATCGAAAACTTCGACCTGAGCGCCGAGTCTCACACCGAAGGTACCGTAGTCAGTGTGACTGACGGTATTGTGCGAGTGCATGGTCTTTCGGAAGCGATGCAAGGCGAGATGCTGGAATTTCCAGGCAACACCTTTGGCATGGCGCTTAACCTTGAAAGAGATTCCGTGGGTGTGGTGGTATTAGGTCCATACCAGCATATCTCAGAAGGCGACACCGTAAAATGCACCGGAAAAATTCTGGAAGTGCCTGTTGGGGAAGCATTGCTGGGCCGCGTTGTTGACGCGCTGGGTAATCCTATCGACGGCAAGGGCGCTATCGAAACCACCGAAACTTCACCGATCGAAAAAATCGCTCCCGGTGTAATTGCGCGTCAATCGGTTGATCAACCCGTGCAATTGGGTTTGAAATCTATCGATGCGATGATTCCGGTAGGCCGCGGCCAGCGCGAATTAATCATCGGCGACAGACAAACCGGCAAAACTGCTATTGCGGTTGATGCGATTATTAATCAAAAAGGTACAGGCATTAAATGTATCTATGTCGCCATCGGCCAAAAACGTTCATCGATTGCCAACGTTGTACGTAAGCTGGAAGAGCATGGCGCGATGGAGCACACTATTATCGTGTCGGCATCAGCCTCAGAATCGGCCGCGCTGCAATTTATCGCGCCTTATACCGGCTGTTCGATGGGTGAGTTTTTCAGGGATCGCGGCGAAGATGCGCTGATCATTTATGACGATTTAACCAAGCAGGCTTGGGCTTATCGCCAGATTTCCTTGTTGTTGCGTCGTCCGCCAGGCCGCGAAGCGTATCCAGGGGACGTGTTCTATTTGCATTCCCGTTTGCTGGAAAGAGCGTCGCGCATTAATGCGGTCGAAGTTGAGAAATTAACCGGCGGCAAGGTAAAAGGTAAAACAGGTTCATTGACCGCATTGCCGATTATTGAAACTCAAGGCGGCGACGTATCGGCTTTCGTACCGACCAACGTAATCTCTATTACCGATGGTCAGATCTTTTTGGAAAGCAACTTGTTTAACTCGGGTATCCGCCCGGCGGTGAACGCAGGTTTATCGGTATCGCGAGTCGGTGGTGCGGCCCAGACCAAGATCATTAAGAAATTGGGTGGCGGTACGCGTCTTGATTTGGCGCAATACCGTGAGTTGGCGGCTTTCGCACAGTTTGCGTCCGATTTGGATGAAAATACCCGTAAGCAGATCGAACGCGGTCAGCGCGTAACCGAACTGATGAAACAGAATCAATATTCGCCGATGTCGGTCGCGCAAATGGCGGTTTCCTTGTTTGCTGCCAATGAAGGCTTCTTGGATAGCGTTGAAGTTAACAAGGTACTGGATTTTGAAGCTGCCTTACAGTCGTACATGACGTCAGAGCATTCTGAGTTAATGAACAACATTAATGCAACAGGCGATTTCAGTGATGACATAAGAAAGGGTATGCTGTCTGCAATCCAGTCTTTCGTCAAAACTCATAGCTGGTAACCAAAAGTAGGCGCCTCTAGGCGAAGGGTTTTAAGATGGCTGTTGGTAAAGAAATACGCACCAAGATCGGGAGTATTAAAAATACTCAAAAGATCACTAGGGCAATGGAGATGGTTGCCGCGAGTAAAATGCGTAAAACGAAAGACAGAATGCTGGCAACACGTCCATACTCCAAAAAAATCGGCCAGATTATCAAACATCTGGCTCAAGCTAATCCTGAGTATAAACACCCGTTTCTTGTTCAACGTGAAGTCAAGCGGGTTGGGGTCATTGTCATTAGTTCCGACAGGGGCTTGTGCGGCGGACTGAATTCAAATTTATTCAGAAGAACGCTGACCCAAATGATGCAATGGGACAAAGCAAATATTGAAGTGGATGTCTGCACGATAGGTACCAAGGCGTTTGGTTTTTTTGGCAATCTGAAAGTGAATCTTGTCGGTCAGGTTTCAAAATTGGGTGACACGCCTCATCAGCATGACATTGTCGGCATCATTAAGATTATGTTGGATGCTTATGAGCAAGGCAGGATCGACGAGTTGCATGTAGTAAGCAATGAGTTCGTTAATACCATGACCCAGAAGCCAACTGTCGAAAAACTGCTGCCTGTCGTAGCCGGTGAGCTAGAGGAAAGCCTAAACGGTCATTGGGATTACATTTATGAGCCTGATGCGAAGGAAGTTTTGGATCATCTGCTAACCCGATATATCGAATCCATCGTCTACCAGGGGCTGGTTGAAAATAATGCCTGTGAACAGGCGGCCAGAATGGTGGCGATGAAGAGTGCTTCGGATAATGCCGGAAATATTATCAGCGAGTTACAGCTGATCTATAACAAAGCCAGACAAGCCGCTATCACTCAGGAAATTTCAGAAATTGTTGCCGGTGCCGCAGCTGTTTAAGGCTCTCCTGAGCCTGCCGAAGGGGCCACACAAATGACACAACACAAGAGGACAACTCAATGAGTTCGGGTAAAATCGTTCAGATTATCGGCGCGGTCGTTGACGTGGAATTTTCACGTACGGACCTGCCCAAAGTATATGATGCCTTAAATGTAGAAGGCATAGGCTTGGTGCTGGAAGTTCAGCAGCAATTAGGTGATGGTGTCGTCAGAACTATTGCTATGGGGACTACCGATGGTTTAGGCCGCGGCTTAACAGTCAGCAATACCAATGCACCTATTGCAGTACCGGTCGGCCAGGAAACCTTGGGCCGCATTATGAACGTCCTGGGTCAGCCCATCGACGAAAAAGGCCCTATCGGCGAAAAAGTAAAATGGGGCATACACCGTGAAGCGCCAAGTTATGCTGAACAGGCTGCGGCAACCGAGTTGCTGGAAACCGGTATCAAGGTTATCGATTTGGTCTGTCCGTTTACCAAGGGCGGTAAAGTCGGATTGTTCGGCGGTGCCGGTGTTGGCAAGACCGTTAACATGATGGAGCTGATCCGTAATATCGCGATTGAGCACAGCGGTTACTCGGTATTTGCCGGCGTGGGTGAGCGTACTCGTGAAGGGAACGACTTCTATCACGAAATGACCGATTCAAACGTAATCGACAAAGTGTCGCTGGTTTACGGTCAGATGAACGAGCCGCCAGGAAACAGATTGCGCGTTGCGTTGACCGGATTGACGATGGCGGAATATTTCCGTGACGAAGGCCGCGACGTACTATTCTTCGTTGACAACATCTATCGTTACACGTTGGCGGGTACTGAAGTTTCTGCGTTGTTAGGCCGTATGCCATCAGCGGTAGGTTATCAGCCTACACTGGCTGAAGAAATGGGTGTGTTGCAGGAGCGTATTACCTCAACCAAAACCGGTTCTATTACGTCTATCCAAGCGGTATACGTACCAGCGGATGACTTGACCGATCCATCGCCTGCAACCACTTTCGCACATTTGGATGCGACAGTGGTATTGTCCCGTCAAATTGCCGAATTGGGTATTTATCCTGCGATTGACCCGCTGGATTCTACCAGCCGTCAGTTGGATCCATTGGTTATCGGGCAGGAGCATTATGACGTGGCTCGTAAAGTGCAGGGTATCCTTCAACGTTACAAAGAACTGCGCGACATTATTGCGATCTTGGGTATGGATGAATTATCGGAAGAAGATAAATTGACCGTAGCCAGAGCGCGTAAAATGCAACGGTTCCTGTCTCAACCTTTCTTCGTTGCCGAAGTATTTACCGGTTCCCCAGGTAAATATGTGTCGCTGAAAGATACGATTGCCGGTTTTAAAGGCATTATCGACGGTGAATACGATGCGATTCCTGAGCAGGCTTTTTATATGGTCGGAACCATAGACGAAGCGCTTGAGAAAGCAAAAGGCATGAAATAAGTTATAAAACTGGTAGGAAACAACAATGACCATGACCGTACATGTAGACATCGTTAGTGCAGAAAAGGAAATATTTTCCGGATTAGCGGAAATGGTATTTGCTCCTGCTGAAATGGGTGAAGTAGGTATTTCGCCCCGGCATGCGCCATTAATATCCAGACTCAAGCCCGGCGAAGTCCGGGTAAAAGTCAGCGACAAGGAAATATATCCGTTCTATGTGTCAGGCGGTATGCTGGAGATTCAACCGCATCTGATTACCATCCTGGCAGACACAGCGATAAGGGCGAAAGATATTGATGAGGCGGCCGCAATTGAGGCCAAGACCAGAGCAGAAGAAGCATTGGCCGATAAGTCGGGCAAAATAGACTATGCAACGGCCCAGGCGCAATTGCACGAAGCAATCATGCAATTAAGAACTGTCGATAGACTTAGAAAGCGCGGCGGTTAGTTGGGATATATTACACGGTACGCCAGTATCCTTTTTGAAAAGCCCGGTAACGTGTTAACACGCTATCGGGCTTTTTTGGTTTCACGTCAGGCTGTCCTACCTGACGCCCTTCGGGTAAATGTAAATCTGTTCCAGACAGATTTGTAACGGAACATCAAATGAAAATAACCACCATTATTCTTGCGGCGGGAAAAGGAACGCGTATGCGTTCGGAACTGCCCAAAATTTTACATAAAATTGCCAATAGATCCTTGCTACAGCATGTTTATGACACCGCCAGGCAGCTGGACAACAATGCCATCAAGATTGTGGTCGGCCACGGTGCAAAGCAGGTCACAGATGCCTTAAAAGATTTGGATGCCGATTGGGTGGAACAAAAGCAGCAATTAGGCACCGGGCACGCGGTGCAGCAGGTGAGCGACCAAATCGCCGATGTCGATACCGTTTTGATATTGTACGGCGATGTGCCGTTGTTGAAATTGGCGACCCTCAAATTGCTGATAAGCAATGTCAACGACCAGTCTCTGGCATTGCTTACAGTGAATCTTGCTGATCCATCCGGTTACGGCAGAATAGTCCGGAATGCAGCAGGGCAGGTTACAAAAATCGTCGAAGAAAAAGACGCGACACCCACTGAAAAACAAATCAATGAAATCAATACCGGCATCATGGCGGTGCAAGGCAGGCAACTAAAGAAATGGTTGAGCCAGTTAAATAACAGCAACGCCCAAGGCGAATACTATTTGACGGATGTGATTGAAATGGCGGTTGCAGATCAAATCAACATCGTTACCAGCCAGCCGGAAACCGAGGATGAAGTGCTGGGCGTCAACAACCGCATACAGCTCAGCCACCTGGAGCGCGTTTATCAGCGGGAACAAGCCAATAGCCTGATGGAGCAGGGCGTCACCTTAACGGATCCGATGCGCTTCGACCAAAGAGGCTCGATAGTCAGCCTGGGGCAAGACATAGAAATCGACATTAATGTGATCTTGGAGGGCAAAAACAGCATCGGCAGCCATGTCAAAATAGGCGCCAACACCCAGATAAAAAATTCCATCATCGGCGACCATGTGGAAATCCTGGCAAACTGTGTCATAGAAGATGCAGTCATCGGACAAGGCAGCAGAATCGGGCCTTTCGCCAGATTACGGCCGGAAAGTGTCCTGGCTAATAATGTCCATATCGGTAATTTTGTAGAAATAAAGAAATCATCGGTGGCAACAGGCAGTAAAATAAATCACTTAAGCTATATCGGTGATACAACGGTGGGCGCGCAGGTCAATATCGGGGCAGGAACCATTACCTGTAATTACGACGGTGTAAACAAGTTCAGAACCATTATTGAAGACGGTGCTTTTATCGGCTCCAATAGCCAGCTGGTCGCACCGGTTACAATAGGCAAAAACGCCACGATAGGCGCCGGGTCAACGATCACCAAAGACAGTCCTGAGAACCAGTTGACGTTAAGCAGGGCAAAACAGACGACCCTGACGGGATGGCAACGCCCCGGTAAGTTGGAGAAATAACATGTGTGGAATTGTAGGCGGCATCGCACAACGAAATGTAGTGCCTATTTTACTGGAAGGTTTGAAGCGGCTGGAATATCGCGGCTATGATTCGGCAGGCCTTGCGGTCATAAACAATCAGCAAATCTACCGGAAACGGGAGCTGGGCAAAGTTAAAGGCCTTGAAACGCTATTGGAGGCCGATCCTATTTCAGGGCATATTGGAATAGCGCATACCCGCTGGGCAACTCACGGTAAACCGAGCACCGCAAATGCGCATCCCCATATTTGCCGGAATAAAGTGGCCGTAGTCCATAACGGCATTATCGAAAACCATGAGCATTTAAGAGAAGTTCAGCAGCAACAGGGTTACGAGTTCACATCAGAAACCGATACCG
>JBAQYH010000402.1:0-4124 GCA_049299935.1 Methylobacter sp.
GGCATAGGGTTCGTGAAAATGCCCGCGCAAATCGACCGCTGCCAACAGCTTTTGTCCGGCTTTTGCCGCAAAACTGCTGAGCAATTTATTGGCGCGGCCGAGTATCGCCACCGACAGTTGCGGCCGGGCATTGCGAAGATTGCTGTGCCCGCCGACGATGGGAACGCGATAAATCTCCGAGGCAGCAGACATGCCTTCGAGCACCGGCTTGGCTTGCGCTTCGCCGTCGCTCCAGATCGCATCGACCACGGCAATCGGCCTGCCGCCCATCGCGTAAATATCGCTGACGTTGACCATCACGCCGCAGTAACCGGCAAACCAGGGCTGAGTCGCGACAAACTCGTTCAGGAAACCTTCGGCCGCCAACAGTAAAACACCGTCCCGGTCGGGTATCGCTGCGCAGTCGTCACCCAGCGCGATTGCGCCGTTCTTCTGAAACGGCATACGCTTGGCGAGCATGCCCGTTACGGCGGCGATGTCGCGCTTGTGCGCCAAGCCGATGCTTTGTTTCACGTGCTGAGTCAGCCGGGCTAAATCGTTCATGCCGCAATCCTGCCGGTCGCGATAAAACCGGTCTCGCCGTCGGCATAGGGCGGATACCAGTCCAAATCGGCCTGCATCAGGTGATGCGGCCGGCCGTGCAGCTCGATTTCCTGTAGCGAGCGCCAGTGCAGGCGGCGAAACAACGGCACATTACGGCTTTGCACTTGGGCCAGGAAGGTGTGGCAATCCTGGGCATGGGCGCTGGTGACCGCCAGACGGATCAGCGCCGCGCCCAAGTTGCCCTGTTTGCGGTAGTCGGCCGCGACCGCCAGCCGCGAACCCCACCAGATTCCCGGCTCGGCTTGATGAATGCGGACAGTGCCGACCACTTCATCGGGCAACCCGCCGACGCAGGCAAGCACGACAATCGGCGTGGCAACTTGGTCGATTTCGTCGATGTCATCGCCTTGGAAAACGCCTTGCTCCTCGCAAAACACCGCCTGCCGCAAGCGCAGCATTTGCTCGCGTTCCCAGTCCTGGGTCACCCATTTGACCAGGTACTCGTTGGGAACAAAATGGTTGATGGATTCGGTCAACATGTCAGGCCTCGTAACTGGAAAGGGCCGAGCAAGCGCCGCATTTGGCGCAACCGGCTTTCATGTCGGCGGAGCGCAGCCCGGCTTGTTTCAACATAGCGCCCAGCGGTTGCAGGATGTCCCGCATGAAGCGCGGGTCGGGCGATGGATGATCGGCCAACGGCGTGCCGGTAATCGGTATGAAAGGCACCACGAACGGGTAAACGCCTTTGCCGATCAATTGTTCGCAAACGGACAGGATCGCTTCGGCCGTATCGCCAAGTCCGGCCAGGATATAGGTGCTGACTTCGCCCCGGCCGAATACCGCGACGGCCGCGTCGAAAGCGTCCATATAACGTTCCAGCGGCACGCCAGCTTTGCCGGGCATGATGCGGGCGCGAACTTCCGGGGTAACGGCTTCCAGGTGCATGCCCAAGCTGTCGATGCCTGCTTCTTTCATGCGTCCGAACCAAATATCGTCATCCGGCGGTTCGCATTGGCCTTGAATCGGCAAATCGACGGCGGCTTTCACCGCGCGGGCGCTTTCGCAGAGAATCTCCGCGCCGCGGTCGGTCAGATTCGGCGTGCCGGTGGTGATGACCATGTGCTTGACGCCGTCCAGCTCTACCGCGGCGCGGGCGACTTCGGCCAATTGTTCCGGCGTTTTGCGGAGGATGGTAAGACCGGCTTGTAGCGATTGTTCAATCGCGCAAAACTGGCAGGACTTTTTGCGGTTGCCGTAGCGGATGCAGGATTGCAGTACCGTCGTAGCCAGCACATCCGCCGCATGCAAGGTTGCGATATGGGAGTAGGGGATACCATTCTCGGTTTTTAATTCGTAAAAACGCGGCTGGCGGGGAAACGCAATCGTATCGATAGCGCGGCCGTCGCGGCGAATGATGCTGATGCCGTGTTCATCGGGAGCTGAGGCGATAAACGGCGAGTTGACTGCCCCGATGGTTGTAATCGGCACCATGACGGTTTTGCCGCCAATGTTGACGGCTTTGTGGTCGGACGGACCGGCACCGCCGCGGCGGACGGCAAGGCCTGATTCGGCGTCTTCCAGCCGCAATCCCAACGATTGCAGTTCGGTGATTAGCTGTGCTTCGGCTCTATTCATGGCTGGCTTGCTCGCTGCTTTGGGGGATTGGAAAAGGAATCGGTTCATCGCTAAACATCGGCGCAGTCGGCCTGTCATTGATCCTAAGGCTTAACAGCTCGGGGCGGGCGTAATGGCCGACCGAATCCATCATGCGTTTGCGTTTGGCGATCAGCGACATGTCCAGGTCGGCGATGACCATGCCTTCGCCGGCGCGCAACGGTTCGGCCAAATGTTGGCCTTCTGGCGAAATAATCGCGGTGCAACAGCCGCCGCGCAGGGCTTTTTGCAAATCGGCATCGGGCGTGACCGATTCGATCTGCTCGTCGCTTAACCAGCCGGTTGCGTTAATCACAAAGCAGCCGGATTCCAAGGCATGGTGGCGGATAGTCACTTCAATCTGCTCGGCGAAAATCGGCCCGACCAACGAGCCCGGAAATTGGCTGCAATGGATTTCCTCGTGCTGCGCCATCAACGCATAGCGGGCCAGCGGATTGTAATGTTCCCAGCAGGCCAAAGCGCCGATCCGTCCGATGCCGGTCTCGACCACTTTCAGGCCGGACGCGTCGCCCTGGCCCCAGATCATCCGTTCATGATAGGTCGGCGTGATCTTGCGGCGTTTTAAAGCCAGGTTGCCGCATTCGTCGAAAATCAATTGGGTGTTGTAAAGACTGCCGTGGTCGCGCTCATTGACGCCCAATACCACGACCACGCCCAGCGAGCGGGCTAGGGCGGCAACCGCATCGGTGACCGGCCCCGGCACGGTCGGCGCGTGTTCGTAAAGTTTCAGATGCTCGCGGCCGGCGGCGACCGGCGGCAGCACGAACGAAAAATACGGGTAGTAAGGCACAAAGGTTTCCGGGAACACCACCAGCTGAGCGCCTTCCTTGGCCGCGTCGCTGATGGCCTGGCACACTTTGTCGACGGTGCCGGCGGCCGAATCGAACACCGGTGCAATCTGTACTGCTGCGGCCCTGACGATTTTTTTCGATGTCACAATCTGTACTCCTGTCCTGAAAAAGCTGTTGAGCCACGGATGAACACGGATTGCACGGATGAATAACGTAATGTTTTATCCGTGTCTATCTGTGTAAATCTGTGGCTAATTAAGAAAACGATTTACATCGTCCAGGTATCCAGGATGAAAGCATTCTCGCGGCGATGGATCAGCACGATGTCCAAAACATCCAGCGGGCTGACCGGGCGGATGCCTTCGATCAGGCTGGGTTCGCCGTGTCCGTACAAGGCTTGCAGCGCGAACCGGCAGGCATAGACTTTGCCGCCTTCGGCCATGAATTTGTTGATTTGGTTGGTATAGTTTTGGTGGCCCGGAAAAGCCTCGTCGCCCAAGCGCGGAAAGCCGCGCTGAATTCCCAGCGTCACGCCCGGCCCGTACAGCAGGATAGAAGTTTCAAAGCCCTTGCGTTGCAAGCGGGTCGCCTGCAACAGATTCACGTAGCCGATGGAGCCTTCAAAAGCCACGGTGTGGAATTTCACCAAGGCTTTTTCGCCCGGTTCGGCTTTAACGTCCTCGAATACTTTCTCTTCGTAATCGACAAAAAAATCGCCTTTGGCGTGAGCTGGTTTTTGAACTGCCGGCATGGAATATTCCTCGTAATAAGTAAAAAAGCCCTGCATCGCGGGGATGCAGGGAAGAGCTATGGCTGTCAATCGCTGAGGGGAATTGACGGGAGATAGTTTACGAACGGGATAGAATTGCTAACAGATTCAGAAAAAAACGATTTTTAGGGTACAGATTGCGGTTTTGAGCGATCTGTTCTGCTTAATAAACCGGATAACTGTTATGGTCTTATATCGGATATTCATCGTTCATCGTTCCCACGCTCCTGCGTGGGAATGCAGTCTTAGACGCTCCAGCGTCGGCCTCATCACAGTGCCGTACAGATTATGTGCTGGTTCCCAAGCTCCCGCTTGGGAACCCAGTGAGCAAAGCTCTAGCTTTGCGA
>JBAQYH010000403.1:0-3965 GCA_049299935.1 Methylobacter sp.
GGGGGAAACAACGAAAACCAATGAGCGAAGGGAGTCTTAATGGGAGATGGCGATCCGCAGGATGTAACAGAGCCCTGTAACATCGCTGGCGGTGTAACGGTGCTACAGGGCTCTACTGAGCTATCCACGATCCTCGGAGTAATCCAACGAAGCGCCACTCGCATGAATTCACTCAACAGTTCTTGACGTGATAGCAAAATATGATAGCATAGACCGACATGAACAGCAAACACCGCAAAACACTTGCAGCGAACTACCAAGAGCCTGTCCCAGCCACGCTCGAATGGGCCAGGATCGAGGCCCTTTTTGTCGCGCTTGGGGCGCATCTGATCGAGGGAAGAGGATCGCGGGTCAGGTTCGAATTGAAGGGTGCTGTAGCAACCTTCCATCGGCCTCACCCAGTCAAGGAAGCCAAGCCCTATCAGGTACGAGACGCTCGAGAATTTCTGGAAGCGGTAGGAGTAAAGCCATGAAGAACACGATGACCTATAAGGGGTACGCGGCACGCGTGGAATATAGCGACGAAGACCGGTGCTTTGTGGGGCATCTGGCCGGCATTTCCGACGTGGTGGGATTTCACGCTGAAACGGTTTCGGAATTGCGGGCTGCGTTTGAAGAGGCTGTGGAAGACTATTTGGAAACATGCGAGAAAGCCGGCAAGCCTCCTCAGAAACCTTATTCAGGCAAATTGATGCTCCGAGTGCCACCCGAGCTCCATGCCAAAGCTACCATTGCCGCAAAGATATCGGGAAAGAGCCTCAATCAATGGGCAGTAGACACATTACAGCGGGCAGTCGGGGGCTAGGCTGAACGACGTCATGGCTCAAACGTACGCGTCAAGATGCACATCGAATCGGGACCACAATCGATTATTTCATCCCAAGGTATACCGAATATGCTCAAGCTCTGCTCTGTGCATGGTGTGTACCGGACGTGTACCATGCAACTTCTTTGGAGAGTAAGTAGCTGGAATAATTGATAAAAAAATTGGGACGACTGGTTCGAATCCAGTCGTCCCGACCAACTGAACCAACACACTAAGCCGACCGCGTCTTTGGACAGTCGGCTTTTTTGGTCTAAAACCGGACCAAGCCACATCTTTTCCGAACCCGCTGGAATCTCTCCCCACCGAGGATCGCCTGGACGAAAGACAGGAAAAAGTCGATCATCGGCCGTGTGGTCTGGTGATGGAATAACTTGCTAAAGGTCCAATAACTGCGACATCAAGTTCTGGAATCCCGGCACCGGCAACTGGAAATGCATACCGAAACATGCCAAAGAAACCGGTCGAAAAAACACCCGCCTACGAATTCAAAGAGTCCATCCCTTAAGGAATCATCAGGAATTTCCTTATTGTACCCCTCGATCCACTGTATTACAATGCGCCTGACCTTTGACATAAGCTAATAGGCTCGATTTCGCATTGAATTTTCAACTGCTCTAAAACCACATTCTACTCTGTTTCCATCGGAGTTGGTTGGTCATACATCTTCTGGATTTTTAGTTTTCTCGGTGAGTTTTTGGAGAGTTGCAGGTCAAAACCCTCATCGGCCATTTTGGGGCAATAGGGCTGGCGTAGAGGATACAGTCACGAAGAGCATAGAGGTCATATCCCAACTTCAGACAAAGGGTGTCAAGGATTGAGACCTGCCCCCACTTGTTCACTGGAAGATGCACTTAATCCACTGCGAGGCAACCCTTCGTCCTCGACAAAGGAACAAGACCAGCCGTCATCGGGAGACGAGGCAATGTGCAATGTGATTCATGTGAGGTTTTGAGGGGAGATTTGACATGAAAAGAATTTGTGTTTTTGTTGTCTTCCTTTTTCTAATGATTCCGACTTCAAAAGCTTCCTCGCAAGCCTGGGAATATGCCAAACTGTATATTAACGAACAAACCGGACATTCCTTTTGGGATGGTCAGGGGGCTTTCACCGCCAACACCCGCGTTGAATTGTGGCAAAAGTTGGGACTACACGACCCCAAGAATCCACGAATGATTTCCACAAATGAAATTCTCAATCACTTCGGAAAGAAAGGATGGGAACTAATAGACACCCAGGAAAGCCGGTCTGGGTCCATCTATCAATTCAAACGAAGAGTCGGTCGCAAATAAGCAACCGTACGAACGCCCTACGAACGGGGTCTGACCACGCTCGAACGGTCGCTCGAACGGTTCGGACGGGGTCGGGCCACGCTAACATGGCGATTAGCCTGTAAAATGGCTGTAAATGTGGGCCTATATTGGCCTTAAGCGTGCATTTTGAGGGCTGAAATTGCCCTTTTAACGGAAAGAGCGGAAATCACGAGCGGGCACAGCTAACCTTCCGCCCGAGTCGACGCCCAAAAGCCGGGCGCGGCTCAGTTGGCAGTTATGAGGGTATCAATGGCCGACATCGAACTCTCCCACAAAGCAGACATTGCGTGGCAACTGCTAAGCGATGCACGGAGCCTTTATGAAAAAGAGCATTACTATTCGGCCCTGAATCTTGCGGGCGCTGCGTCTGAGGTGCTGTGCACACTGTGCACCCTTCATGGTCTGCCCAGCCCACACGAGGAACTGAAGGGATTCTTAGAGGAACTTCAGTCTGTTAACCCTTGGATGGACCCGCCAAAGAAAGCGTTGGTATCTTTCTATTGGGCAAAGAATACCATCAAGCACCTGGCCGGTGAAGGCGATGTCGAGGTAATCATGAATCCCCGATTGCGGGCCGCTGTGCTTATTAACCAAGCAGGAAAAGCGGCGACACTTTTTGGCAGCCCAGAAAATTTCTGTGTTGTCTACTGAAATTGGTCGAACGGCGTCGGACCACGCAAACATGGCGATTAGCCAACGGAATGGGAACAAAGGGGTCGCAACTATCCACAGATCAAGTATCAAGAATTGAGACCTGACCCCTCTGTTCATACTCATGCACGGCTCTTTGGGGGCTTGGGCTGGCAACAGCCCCCGGCTCCCCTAGCAGAAGGAGGGGCGTATTGGGAATGGCATACAAAAGACCGCTGATACGCGCCAAACGTGCGATGAGGTTTTTACTTCTTTTTCCGTTTCTCGCGGTTCTGCTTTTCATTCTCGCATGTGCGCTTTTGTCACCATATTTTGAGCGAAACCTGATGATTAGACAGTACGAGATGGTCACATCTGCTCTTGGATCATTATGTCATCAGTACCCTAGCCGTTCTTTTTACTTGTGCGGTTCAAACGTCGGCTTATGTGCGCGTTGCTTCTGCCTCTACCTTTCAGTGTTCCTGACACTCTTTGTGTTCGTCTATATTGAGTTGACATTACCCACAAAACGCATTATCACAGTGGCATTCAGCTTATGCTTGCCCATCTTGTTGGATGGATCTACACAGTATTGGGGCCTCAGGGAGAGCAACAACTATCTCAGGCTGTTTACTGGCGTCGCGGCAGGAATAGGAATTTCGGTCCTTGTGGTACCTTACTACTTCAGATTGGTCAGCGTAGTGTTTATGACTTTTATTCATTCACAATCATCAAGAGGAGAGTAATTCTATGCGAATCAAAACTCAAAAGGCTCTTATTACCATCTTTCTTGCTATTGGATTCACACAGCTATCATTCCTGTCGTTCGCTGCTGAACTGACAATCAAGGCTGGCACCCCGATACCTATCAGGTTAGAGGATGCAATATCGTCCGAAACCTCGACGGCTGGCCAGACAGTAAGGTTTACTGTTACGCGTGACGTTACTGTCGACGACAAAGTGATCGTGAAAGCTGGTGCGGAAGTGACCGGAGAGGTAACCTATTCACAGAAGACTGGATCACTGGGGAAAGAAGGCAAAGTTTTGTTAGTTGTCAGATATGCTACTGCAACGGACAATACGAGGATTCCCTTACGGGCAAGCCTGTCACAAGAGGGAGATGAGAGGGTAGCGCTGTCCTGGATGGTATGTCCCTTCATAAAAGGAACTTCCTCAATGATTTCAGCAGGCACCGAGAC
>JBAQYH010000404.1:0-2364 GCA_049299935.1 Methylobacter sp.
AGAGAATTATGAAAAAATTAGCATCCATAGGCGCAGGTTTATTATTTCTTTTAAGTACTTCTGTTTTTGCTGAAGCGCCTGCCGCTGCCGCACTGAAACATGCCAATGAGGCGGTAACTCACGGTAAAGCCGGGCATACGCCGGTTCTGCTCGAACACGCAAAAGCGGCATTGGAAGATACGCTGGCTGCTTCCATCGTTGCTAAGGGCGTACCCAAAAACCATTTAGATGCGGGTGCTAAGGAGCTGCAAGAAGCCATTGACCACGGCACTATGGGGCATGTCGGCGTGGCTACTACACATGCCGAAGCCGCTGTGCAACACATTAAAGCCGCCAATAAATAATATTAATATGGCTTCGAAGGAAAGGGGCGGATAATTTCGCCCCTTTTCTTTTGGCAGTTAATTACTTTAAGCAGGATAAAATTCAGCCGTATCGATAAGCGGTTTATAACAATGATTTCCTGATAATTATTCCAGGGTGGCTGATATGTCCATGCAAAGAAAACTGTTACGGTTTTATCCCGCGCCCTGCGAAGAAGCCTCCATTAAAGGGTTATATCTGGCCCATCAATTACATAAACGGGGCACGGCCGAATCGCCCTTTGTTTATGCCAACTTCCTGTCCAGTCTGGACGGGCGAATTGCGGTAGAAGATGCTGTTCAAGGCACCACACATATTCCGAAGCATATAACAACAGCTTCCGACTTCGGCCTGTTCATGGAACTGCATGCGCAGTCGGACTGCATTATTACCCATGGCGGCTATATGCGGGCATTGGCTGAAGGACGATTGGGCAACATATTGCAGGTTAAGGACAAAGACTTTGTTGAATGGCGCCGCAATAATGGCTTGAAACCTCAACCCGCCGTGATCATTTCCAGTGCCAGCCTGGATTTTCCGCTGCACAACAGTCTCCAAGAACACGCGCAAGCCGTTCATATAGCCACCGGTAAAAATGCCGATCCGGCGCGTGTCCGTTATTGGCAAGATTTAGGGTACTCCCTGATTTTTACCGGCGAAGACACAATGGTTCACGGCGCGCCTTTGATAGATGCGCTAAGCGGACTGGGTTACAAGACTATTTATCTTGTTGCCGGACCGCAAATGCTGGACACTGTGGTCCGGGAAAAGCGGTTATCAAGGTTATACCTGACCATTACCCACCAACTGATAGGCGGCAAAGACTTCCGTACCTTACTGACCGGGGCCATGCTGGGACCGGAAGGCAACCTGGGACTTGAAGCCCTGTACTACGAACAGGATTCGCCGCCCGGATCCGGCCAGTTTTTTATGCAATTCGGCGTGGAGCGATCCGATAACGCAGGCACTTAAATTTAATTTTTAAGGGGGAAAGCATATGAAACAATGGGTCTGTACAACCTGCGGCTATAACATGATCGGCGATCCCCCTGATGTCTGCCCCTTTTGCGGAGCTCATCATGATAAATTTCTCAGCTGGGAAATAGCCGAAAAAACCTACCGCGTCACCGCCACTCAAATCAATGACAGCGTCAGCCAACTGGTTTCCGTGCCCAGACTGGGGCTGGAGCATGCGGCCTACCGGATTGAAACGGAACATGAGGCTGTCTGGATCGACTGCCCTTCCGCATTTAACCGCACGCTGGAACCGGTGCATAAAATATTCTTTACTCACCCGCACTTTATGGGCGCATCCAATCAATACCGCGAGCTTTGGAATGCAAAAGTCTACCTGCATGCTTTGGATGCAGGAAATCCCTTAATCAAATCGTTCCCGGTCGATGAACGTTTCAACAATGACTTTACGATTGACGGGGTGGCAGCGCACCACATAGGCGGACATACGCCGGGCTATACGCTTTATATTTACCAGGACGTGTTGTTTATCTGCGATTATGCATTTCCGCCCGGCCCGAACATGCGTTTAAACCCGTTCGGACCGAAAACCGAAACCTTGCAAAGAGCCGAGCGGATATTGACCGTCATCAACAGCGGCTCATTAAAAACCGTCTGCGGCTATAACTATGTCTGCGGCTTCAAAGACTGGCTGCCGGATTTTGAACGCGCCGTTAAAGCCGCCGCTCGCGGATAATGAAAATTCTTACCGTCACTGACATTCAAGAGCTGATACAGGTTATAGGCCTGGAAAATTTCTTCAAGCGCGTTATTACCGCTTTAGAGGAAGATTTCGGCCGTTGGAACGAATTTATGTTATCGCCGCGTCACGGAACCTATTACCCGGACGGTGTGATTGAGCTGATGCCTTGCGCGGACCAACGGCTATACGCATTCAAATATGTTAACGGCTATCCCGGCAACCCGCTTAAAGGCATGCTTAACGTTGTTGCCATAGGGCTGTTAAGCGATGCGGATAACGGCTAC
>JBAQYH010000405.1:0-3567 GCA_049299935.1 Methylobacter sp.
TCGTCAATTATCTCCAGCATCCCCCTAGCGCCCGTTCAGAGCCGGTACTGGAAGACAAGTCCCTGAGCGCCCTGGAAAAAATTGCCTTGCTGCTGCGTACCCGAACCGGCAATGACTTTTCGCTGTACAAGAAAAGCTCGCTATATCGCCGCATCGAGCGCCGTATGCAACTGCACCAGATCGATCATATCGCCAGTTATGTCCGTTACCTGCATGAAAATCCGCAGGAGCAGGATTTATTATTCAAGGAACTGCTGATCGGTGTTTCCGGTTTTTTCCGCAATCCGTCGGTATGGGATTTTCTAAAGACCGAGGCCCTGCCCGCGCTGCTGGCAAACTACCCGGACGGCAAGACCATCAGAGCCTGGGTGCCGGCCTGTTCTACCGGCGAGGAAGCCTATACGCTGGCCATCATCTTCATCGAAGCGCTGGAACAGATAAAGCCTCGCGCCCGCTATCCGTTGCAGATTTTTGCTACCGACCTTGATGCGAACGCGATAGTTCATGCACGCCAGGGATTTTATTCCGCCCATAGCGTTGCCGAGGTTTCACCGGAGCGTCTGGCCCGCTACTTTAACGCCGAAAACAACGGTTACCGGATAAAAGACGAACTCCGCGAAATGATCATTTTTGCGGCGCAGAATATCATCAACGATCCGCCGTTTACCCGGCTGGATATACTGAGTTGCCGCAACCTGCTCATTTATTTTTCCGCTGATTTGCAGAACAAACTGTTGCCGCTGTTTCACTATGCGCTAAATCCGCGCGGCCTGCTGTTGCTGGGCGCTGCCGAAAGCACCGGCAACTTCGGCTACCTGTTCACGCCATTGGATACCAAGGTGCGGCTCTACCGGCGTATTGACAACTCTTTACCGAAAACCGAAGTGGATTTTCCAAATAAAACCTTCACCGCCGTACCCGCTGTCAAACAGACAGCCGATGGCACCGGCCTGCCCGTCAACCTGAAACAACTGATGGATCAATTGCTGCTTATGCATTACGCTCCGGCAGCAGTGCTGGTTAACGCCGAGGGCGACATCCTTTATTTTAGCGGGCACACCGGCAAATACCTGGAGCTTTCCGTCGGCAAAGCCAACCTGAATATCTATGCGATGGCGCGCGAGGGTCTGCGTCAGGCGCTGACAGGTTCGATCCGCCAGGCGTTGCAGCACAATGCAGCGATACATCTGAACGGCCTGCAAATAACCGGCGAAAGCGGCACGTACACGGTCAATGCAACCGTACAGGCTATCGAACAGGTGCAGGCATTGCGGGGCAAGGTCATTATCGTGTTTACCGATGTTGCGACAGCGCGTAGCCGCAAGCATGCCGCCAAGCCGCAGCCCGAGGCACTGCAACAGACCCGGCTGGAAATACAGGCCTTGCGCGATGAAATACAATTTTTGCAGGAAGAACTCAAAGCCAGCCATGAAAAGTGCCAAATCGCAAACCAGGAAATGCTCATTTCCAAGGAAGAAATGCAGTCGATGAACGAGGAAATACTGACTGTGAATGCGGAACTGCAAGCCAAGCTGGACACGCTGCAGTGGGTCAACAATGACATGAAGAACCTGCTTAACAGCACCGAAATTGCCACGGTATTTCTCAACAACAAATTGCATCTGCGGCGTTTTACCGCCCATACCACGCAGATATTCAGACTGTTGCCGCAAGACGAAGGCCGGCCGTTATCCGACATCGTGACCGACCTGGATTATCCGCTGTTGCAGCAGGATGCAACAGCGGTGCTGCGTACGCTGGTGGTTTCCGATAAACAAATCCAGACCCATGACGGCCGCTGGTTTGATGTGCGGATCATGCCTTACCGCACGATGGATAATATAATAGACGGTGTGGTGATCACGTTTGTTGACATCAGTCTCGCCAAAAACCTTGAACTGGCATTGAACGAACACGCGATTGTGGCAATTACCGACCGGAAAGGCGCAATCACCTATGTGAATGACAAGTTCTGCGCCATCTCCAAGTATTCGCGCGAAGAACTGCTCGGGCGGGATCACCGCCTGATCAATTCGGGCTATCACTCCAAGGAGTTCATGCGCAACCTGTGGCGGACCATTGGCCACGGGCATACATGGAAGGGGGAAATCCGTAACCGGGCCAAAGACGGTTCCCTGTATTGGGTAGACACGACTATCGTTCCTTTTCTTAATGCGAAAGGCAAGCCGTATCAGTATATCGCTATCCGTACGGTTATTACTCATCACAAAAAGAAAACCGGCTCGATGCAACAGGAAAATCCGAACACCGGCGACACTTCCAATCCCGAGATTTATTTGTAGTTGTGCCTTTCGCGGTAAAAATCCCTTAGCTTGCGCAACACCGGTTTATAATACTTTCCGGAAATACCGGAATATCCCCAATGTATAGAGATAACGCGTGACAAACGAAAACATGCCATTCACCAACACCCATACTTTGCGCCGTCGCGCCGAACAACAGCTTAGCCAACAGCGGCCAACCGCATCCTGCCTTGAAGCGGACGCAAAAAAACTGCTGCACGAACTACAGGTTCACCAGATCGAACTGGAAATGCAGAATGAAGAATTGCTTAGCGCACAGGCTGAAATTGAAGACAGCCTGAAACGCTACACCGAACTCTATGACATGGCGCCGGTCGGCTATCTTACACTGGGACGCGACGGTACTATCCATCAGATCAATCTCAAGGCCGCCAGGCAGTTGGGACTATTTCGGTCACAGCTAAAACAGCAACGCTTTTCGGTCTTCCTCAGTGCCGATTCGCTACCCGTTTTCAACGATTTCCTGTCCGGCGTATTTGCCGGCAGGACGGCTCAAAGCTGCGAACTGACTCTGCTCCCTGCCGATCAAAGCCCAACGCTGATTGTCTATATCGAAGCCATTGCCAATGATGATGCCCAAACCTGTCGCGCGATACTCGTCGATATTACCGAGCGTAAAGCCAATGAAGAGAAACTGAAACTCGCGGACTTGGTTTATCAGGCGATAGGCGAAGCCATCATGGTGGCCGATGCCGACAACCGGATCATCACCGTCAATCCGGCTTTTACGGAACTGACCGGTTACACGTTGCAGGAGGCCGTCGGCCAATCCACAACGCTGCTTAAGTCGGGATACCAAAACGAAACGTTCTACCAGATGATGTGGCATGCGCTGGAAACGACTGGGCAGTGGCAGGGTGAAATATGGAACCGGCGCAAGAACAGCGAAATATACCTTGAATGGCTGACGATCAACACCGTTTATGACGACCAAAATAATGTGCGGCATCGGGTCGCGACGTTTTCGGATATTACCGATCAGAAACACGCAGAACAAACCATCTGGCAGCAGGCCAACTTCGACTCATTGACAGGCCTCCCCAACCGCCATATGTTTTACGAGCGTCTGGCGCAGGAAATGAAAAAATCGCAACGCATGGGTCTGCCGCTGGCCTTGCTGTTTCTCGATATCGATCACTTCAAGGACATTAACGACACGCTGGGACACAGCAAAGGCGACCTGCTGCTCAAGGAAGCGGCGCAGCGCCTGCTGGGCTGCGTGCGCAATACCGACACCGTCGCG
>JBAQYH010000406.1:0-1584 GCA_049299935.1 Methylobacter sp.
GGCGCGCACGGCGCGCCCTACAGTGGCGAGATATAAAACACATTGTTTTTAAAGGTGTTTCATTAATTTAACGGCATCGGTTGCAAACCCCGTTCCGCTCATATCACCACGAAGACACGAAGAAAATAAAGAAAACTTCGTGTCTTCGTGGTGATAGCCTTTTAAGATTTTTAACCGCATTTCATAGTATTGGATGGCAATGGCGAATATTCGAAAAACTATCATGTATACCGGATTGGGGCTGTTAAGCGTGGCGGCGGTAGCCGTCGGCGGCGGTTTCTGGGTTTTGCATCAGGCCATGCCGCAACTGGACGGCACGGTGAAGCTGGAGCGGCTTACAGCTGAGGTTCGCGTAGATACCGATGCGCACGGCATGCCGGTCATCAATGCCGCTAACCGTGTCGATGCGGTTCGGGCATTAGGCTATGTCGCCGCCCGCGACCGACTGTTCCAGATGGAGCTGATGCGGCGCAAAAGCGCCGGGCGCTTGGCGGAAATCTTCGGCGGCATGGCGCTGGACAGCGACATCAAAGCCCGGACCTACGGTTTTCATCGCGAGGCCAAAGCGATCTGGGAAAAACTGCCGCCAGTGCATCAGCAATATCTGCAAAGCTATGCCGACGGCGTTAACAGCTATATCGCGGAATCCGGCAAACTGCCTTTCGAGTTTACCGCATTGGGTTACAGGCCGGAGCCTTGGACTTCTGAGGACAGCCTGCTGGTGGTATTAGGCATGTGCGAGAACTTGACTGCCTGGGAGGAACGCGGCGAGCGCATGCTGAGCGTCATGGAAAAGACGTTGCCTGACCCAGCGATGCGTTTTTTAACGCCGGATACCGATTTTTACACCGACCAGCTGCAAAAACAGGCCGGATCGTTGCGTCCCGCACCAGCGATTCCGGTTGAGGCTTTGGCCGCCGCACTGGCCCGTCAGCCGCCGGATAACATATCGTTGGCGCAGCTGGTTCAGCAATCCGATTTAATGGCCGGTTCCAATGCCTGGGCGGTCAGCGGTAAGAAGACCTGGGACGGGCGGGCCATTTTGGCTAACGACATGCATTTGGGTCTATCGGTGCCCAATATCTGGTATCGCATCGAGCTGAATTACGGCGATGTGCATGCCGCAGGCTTGACATTACCCGGCACGCCTTTGTTAATAGCCGGCAGCAACCGGCATATCGCCTGGGGTGCAACCAATCTTTCCGGCGATTTCCTGGATTTGGTGCGGCTCGACATCAATCCGGCTAATCCCGGTGAATACCGGGTAGGCGGGCAATGGCAACGCTTCGACGAGTATCCGGAAACCATCGTCGTCAAAGGTGAAGAGGCCAAGCAAATCGTGGTCAGAGAGACGCGTTGGGGGCCTGTTGCCAATCAACCGTTGCTGGATCAGCCGGTGGCCATTCACTGGACGGCGCTGGATGCCGATGCCGCCAACCTCAATTTGTTCGACTTGGAGCAAAGCGAAACTCTGGAGCAGGCGGTGAACATCGTCAACAGCAGCGGCGGCCCGCAATTGAATGTGCTGCTGTCCGACGACAAAGGCCGCATCGCCTGGACGCTGATGGGCAAAATCCCCAAGCG
>JBAQYH010000407.1:0-3324 GCA_049299935.1 Methylobacter sp.
ATAGCCGTCGTTGTAAAGCCGACCTAAACGCCGATAATGACAGGCCAAAAATAAACGCTATAAAAAACAGGCTTCTTGTTATTGCTAACTTCATTTATTTTTCTTAAAGATGACTATGACACTTACCGCAATGGATCTTGTTGCTCAAGCCAAACAACATATTGTTGAAATTGATATTGAGGACGCAAAAAACACTTTGGAAACAAGCCTCATCCTGGATGTCAGGGAGCCGGCTGAATACGCAGCAGGCCACTTGCCGGGAGCATTCAACATACCTCGCGGCGTATTGGAGTTCAAGATCGGCTCGCATCCTGATTTCCAGGATAAACAGGATGCACATATCATCGTTTATTGCCAATCCGGCGGCCGCTCCGCATTGGCAACAGAGGCCTTAAACAAGATAGGATATAACAATGCAGTCAGCATGGCAGGCGGATTCAAGGCATGGGCCGATAGCGGTAATGAAGTCGTCTAGTGTCTGAGCTTGAAGCCATCCGTCTGGATAAGTGGCTATGGACGGCGCGTTTTTTTAAAACGCGCAAGTTGGCCGCGGAAGCTATTTCCGGCGGGAAAGTCCATGTCAACGACCAGCGCGCCAAACCCGGAAAAGAAGTCAAAACCGGTGCCGTACTCTCCATCAGCAAAGACAATTATCGGTGGGAGATCACGATTACCGCCATCAACGGCCAGCGGCGATCGGCTAAAGAAGCGGTTTTGCTCTATGCGGAAAGCGCCGAAAGCCTTGCCAAACGCGAGCAGCAAATCATTCAGCACCGGGAACAGCGGGAATTATTCGATTTTAGCGGCAGGGATCATAAACCGAACAAAAAGGAACGGCGCCTGATTCACCGGTTTAAACAGGGGTAGAATCGGTTTAAAAGCAATTACCACGAAGTTTATTCGTGGTAATAAATCGTTACAAACAAGTCGGAGGTTTAGGCAAACCGGCCAGTTTGCAGGCGTATTTTAAAGGGCCGTCGGGAAACAATTTATGCAGATAACGGCTGTTGCCCTTATCCTCGCCCAATTCCTTGGCAATCGCTTTAGTAAAAACCCGCGCATTGGGCAAATGTTTAAATTGCTGATAATAACGACGGATAAACAAAATAATTTCCCAGTGCTCAGCGCCCAGCTTGATATTGTTTAACGCGGCCAGCTGCCCGGCGACCTCTTCATTCCAGTCTGCCTGGTTTATTAAAAAACCTTGATCGGTTGTTTCCAGGCTAACATCCTGATCTGTCACGTCCATGATTGAATAACCGGGTGGCTAACCGTCAACTCAACCAGCCCGGCATAATCTATCACTTCGACCCCTTTAACCAGCTCATCGGGGACGATCCCGCGCACGGCAATGTCATCGGACAAGACGCAAAGGCGATTGCGGTAGAGTTGTTGCGTTAATGTGTTGTTTATAATGCTGTTTTGTAATGTCTGCAACACGGCGTTCTCAAGAAGCACCACAACATCGCCGGAATCGATGCGCTCCAAAACGGCAGTTTCAAGCGGCGATTGAAAAATAAGGTGCAGCACGTCAAGCGCTATCCGTTAATTTAAGGCCGATAATTCCGGCAATGACCAGTGTAATTGACAGCAAGCGATACCAGTCGGCAGATTCTTTAAATAAAATGATCCCTAACACAGCCACGCCGACCGCGCCCATGCCCGTCCAGACGGCGTACGCAGTCCCCAGCGGCAACGTTTTGATTGCCAATATCAACAAATAAAAACTACAACCGCCGGACACCATCGTTACGATGCTGGGCCACAATTTTGTAAATCCTTGATTATATTTAAGACTTAGAGCAAAAACGATTTCTGCAAATCCCGCAGAAAATAAAAGAAACCACGCCACGAACACCCCTTTTCTTTGTGCTTGAATACCAAATATTCTACAATACACTAAACTTAGCAGCACTTAAAAACATTTTGGATGAAGCATTCTTGGTAAGCCCAGAAAAATAATAAAGGGTAGGCTGCAAATTCACTCGGATAACATCCGCATTTGAACAAACCATTCAGCATTAGACACAGCAGATTTAACGAGAAGACTTAGTAGGCTGAGTTTTTGTAGTTATTTGTTTTTAACGCGGAATAAACTGATTAACACATATTTAATGAGCGACATATCTTCTTTTTCAATCCAAAATTCAAAGCAAATAATCAGTCATTTATTATTATTGGTTAAAAGTAAATGCCTGCTTAGCGCTCGTTTGGGTGCAAATAATGAGTCCTATATCACCACCTTGCTCGGCATTAATGAAAAAGATAATACGGTAATCTTAGATTACGGACCTAAGGAAGAGTTAAACCAACACATACTTAATGCCGGAAAGATGGCCTTCGACACTGAATACAGAGGGATTAAGGTTTCGTTTTCCGGATCTGCGTTAAAAAAAATCACCTATAAAGGGGACCCGGCATTCAGTATGCCTATTCCTAAAACGCTTTATTGGATGCAGCGTAGAGAATACTACCGGGTAAAATCGCCGCTTACAAAATCCAGTTATTGCCAATTGATAATAGAAGGTAAGAAACCTGTTAACCTTAAGTTATACGACATCAGTCTGACTGGTTTTGCAATGCTTAATGTTTCCAAAGAGGTTTCCGACCTACTGGTTACCGGTAAATCGGTTGAGCAATGCAAGCTCATACTTTCAGAGGCGGGTGAGGGAATCATTTCCTTTGAAGTCTGTAACAAGTACATCATCAACCCTGAGAAAGTACAAAAAATTCAAAAAATAGGCTGCCGGTTCATCAAGATAACGCGCCAAGTTGAAGAGGTCATTCAACGTTATATGCAGCAGATTCAACGAGAAGACTTACAGAAAGATTGATCCGGCTAATTAACGGGCAATAAGCCTATCATGGCGATATAAGATTCTGCATACTTACTTTCGCGGGTTGCGCAGGAGGCAGAGCGCTAACCGGAGGCGCTTTAGGCGACGTAGGCGCAATTGCCGCGAGAGCCAAACCGAGCCGTTCATCCGTTACACAGCGCAAAATACTTATGACTACACCCTATTTTGTCCGATAATCAGCAAAAAACACTTGGTCATTTCAAATGAGCGAATCCTCTTCTTTCTCAATCTACAATCCAAAGCAAATAGTCCAGAATTTATCAATCCTGATTAAGAATAAATGCCTGCTCACCGCCCGTTTCGGTGAAGGCAATGCATTTTTCCTGACGGCAATACTTAAGATTGACGAAGCCCATAACGCCATAATTTTCGATTACGGGCCCAAGGAAGAGATAGATCAACTGTTTCTTAAGGCGACCAGAATCACTTTTGAAGCCAGTTTTTCCGGCATAAAGTCTTCTTTCAA
>JBAQYH010000408.1:0-1782 GCA_049299935.1 Methylobacter sp.
TGCAAACCCCTTGTACAGCTTGATGGCGGCATCCGGGTATGCCTTAGTGAACGCTTCAATATCATCTTTGCTTAGCGAAACACAGACAAACTCGCCTATCGCTCTAACATCGGCTGAACGAGACCCGCCATCCAGAACCGCCATTTCACCGAATATCATTCCCGAACAAAGGATAGCTATTACATGGCATTTGTCTTTTCCTGGGGGTGTGATCTCGATCCTTGCTCTGCCACGCAGAATAAAGTAAAGATCGTTACCGGGCTCGCTCTGTCGATATATTAGGGTGCCATCTTTTGAGCTGATGCGTTTCACATACCGGGCCAACTGGCATAATTCCTCTTTGCTCAAAGCTTGGAGCAAGGGAATATCATTAAGATTCTTTTCCTTCTGATCACGGTCAATGCCAAATACGCTGTCCAGCAGATGGTCTTCAGCGTTTGCTAAAGCAGAATCAATATTCGGAAAAAGGGCTCCATCCTCGGTTAATCCATTGTGCATGCCTAAGGCTTCAAAACGTTGCCACATGTCGCCGTCCTCCACTGAACTTAGCGTGATGGAGACGCCTTTCTTTTTGCCGCGGCTGCGCATTTGGTTAATCAGGTTAGCTCCAGTACCGTCTATCTCATGCACTTTTCGAAAATCCATAATAAGCTGCTGAACCTTTCTGCCCTCAGCACTGATGATGCTATCCACTTTACTGGCAAGTTTATCTGCGGTGCCGAAAAAAAGCGCTCCCTGCAATTCAAGTATGTGAATTTTATCGCCTTCGGCTTCTAGGAAGGCGATTTCCGATTCCGGGCGGATAATGTTAGAGCGCATTCGTGTCGCATCGTATTCTCTTGCGACGATATCCTTTCCCATCAGGAAAATGAAATGGATGACAGAAAGAATAATGCCTACCGAAAGAGCTTCAAAAACGCCGATAAATACTGAAATGGCAGTAACGCTCAGGACAATAAGTGCATCTAAATATGGGAAGGCCGTTTCCCGCTTCGAAATAAAGCGCTTAAATAGAGCTACGCTCCACGAGTCGATTGCTTCGATACCCAACATGATCAGCGACGCGGCGATCACCACTTCGGGGAGATAGGAAAATGCGGGGGTAAACGCTATAAGGATCAACAACGAAAAAAAACCGCTAAATACTTTGGTAGCTGAGCTACCGGCACCATTGCGATAACCGGAAATCGTAGTCGATTGGCTGCCGGCGGCGGAAATGCCGCCGAATACACTGCACATCATGTTTCCTAACCCTTGTCCTATCAGCTCCTTGTTTGAATCGGTACGCTCGTGGGTAACGCCGTCGACTGAGGCAATTACGACCAGTGAGCGTAACGAATTAACCAAGGCGATGCTCAGAATTACAGGAATGAGTTCTATGGCAGCGGCCAAGCCTTTATCATCTTGAAAAACCCCAAAAATGTCGACTAGGTACTTTGGGCTAGGTATTCCTCCGGAAACAGTGCCAATCGTACCGCCTGTAGCATCGCCGTAGCCGGTGAACCGGAATGCATGAAACAGAATCGTACCTCCTATCAAGCCCAAAAATGTCGGCGCAATACGTCGCGTAATCATATCTCCCCGCCAGAGCAGCAAAAGAGTGACTACACCGACAATCAAATTGGGAGCGGAAATTTGACTGGAAATCAAAGTAACATCGCTAAAAGCGGAATTTTTACTCAAGCCAAGCATGGGCCGCACTTGCCCCAGACAAATCATCAGACCGGCTCCGTTCATTAACCCCGCGATCACCGGGTAAGGTATGTACTTGGCGATGGAGCC
>JBAQYH010000409.1:0-1739 GCA_049299935.1 Methylobacter sp.
ATCGCCAGGGATGGTGTGTATGCCGCAGGCCTGCCGGGAGCAGGCGCGGCGCAGCATGAACAGATCGCGCACGCCTGGGAAAAGATACAAAGCGAGCGGCCCATCAGCCTCAACAACAGCTTTCGCCAGATTATAGCGGCGGCAAGCTATCGGCCCGGCGATACAAAACCCGCGCAGCCGGTTTTACTATTAAACGGGCTGGGCGACCGTCTGGTGTCGCCGGCTTGCTCAGAGGCGATACACAAAAAATGGAACCTGGAGCTTCGCCGCCATCCCTGGGCAGGCCACGACCTGACGCTGGATGACGGCGCATGGGTGGCGTTGCAGTTGAAAGATTGGCTGGATCGATAAACTAAGCTGCTTGCCAAGATCCGTCATGAATGACAAGACTTGAAGTAGGGCGCGCCGTGCGCGCCTTTGCCGCAGTCTGGAATTAAAACGCCGTCTCTGGCGCGCACGGCACGCCCTACTTAAGGATGACTTTGCAATCTAAAGCTTCGCGGCAGGTGACTGAAACTTAATGGAATTGTCATTAAACAGTTAACTCCCTGTAATAATCCAAGCGTATTTTATCCATCATCAAAACTTGTTGAAGGCGGGTAAAAATGGCATTGAAATATCGTTCAATCTGGATTTCAGACACTCATCTCGGCACTAAAGGCTGCAAGGCCGAGCAGCTGAGAGATTTTCTCGATAATGTCGAATGCGACCATTTATATCTGGTCGGCGATATTATCGATTTATGGAAATTCAAATCCGGCCTTTATTGGCCGGCCTTGCACAGCGACATTGTGCAGCGGGTGATCGACAAGGCAAAAAAAGGCACACGTGTCATTTACATACCCGGCAACCATGACGAACAATTTCGCAAACATGCCGGAATGCATTTTAACGGCATCGATATACAGCTGAATGCCACGCACACCACCCAAGACGGCCGCAAGTTCCTGGTCTTGCACGGCGATGAATTCGACAGCATCGTCTGCCACAATAAAAGCCTGGCTTACATAGGCAGCGAGGCTTATGAGGTGTTGTTGGTCGTCAACCGCTGGCTGAATGTGTTGCGGACAAAAATGGGTTACAAACACTGGTCCATCTCTGCATTCTTAAAACACAAGGTTAAAAATATCATCAGTTTCATGGATAACTATCAGCATATCCTGAGCCTGGAGGCGCAAAAAAGACAGGTGGACGGCGTTATTTGCGGCCATATCCATCATGCCAATATGACCGAAATGGAATTCGGCAAAACCTACTGCAACTGCGGCGACTGGGTGGAAAGCTGTACGGCATTGGTTGAAGACGAAGCAGGGCAGATGTCCATTGTTCACTGGCTGGAAGAAAGCCATCTGTTACTGGATCAGCAGCTTGAGCCGCAACCGGATTATGCAGAAGCGGCGTAATCTAAAAATTGAATGCGAGTAGGGCGTGCCGTGCGCGCCTTTTTGGCTCACTGCAACTTCTTTACGGCATTCGAAACTTGAGTGCGGAAGGCATGCAGGAGTTGGACATTCCGCTGCGCATGAGGTTTGCGGCGGTTTTAACCAACCCGCATTATGACCATTAGCAGCCTGAAGCACCGCGCGGCATGACTTTTTATACCCGCTCGTAAAATCCCTCATCACTATTCTAATAACTGATATTACGCACGGATGTATTTTTCCCGTTTGCCGCGCCGAGCACCGGAGCTTTTATCGAGATAAGCCCGTTAGGGGCGCGGCAGGGATGCCGCGCGTCAG
>JBAQYH010000410.1:0-3125 GCA_049299935.1 Methylobacter sp.
GGGTTTGTTTGAGCAATTGGCCGGACAGTCAACGCCCGAGGACTGCGGCCGGATATTTCAAGACTATATGTGTGTCGTTTTCGGCTTTGAAACAGAGCAGCGGCTGCGGGACGATCATTCGGGAAGACGGCGTTACCGCAACAGTTATCTCAGGTTAATCCAGGATTGGGGGCTGGATTCGAACAACGCCCAGGGCGCGGTGTTTAAAGGCTGGGTCGAAAGCCGCTTCGGATTGTTTCCCACTTATCACAAACAGCAAATAGCCAGCTTCATCAGCAAAGACTGGGTTATGTATATCGAGGAAAAGATGAACAGCCGTTACCACAACAACTGCATTTACATGCAGCTGGACCTGCTGTACGAATATTGCCAATGGGTTATCGAACGTTTCCAGTTCCCGGCCGCGACCCATAAAACCCTCTATCGCGGCGTCAATTCATTGGACGATGATTGGCGTGTTCTGGATCAGGATAAAACCCATAAAATCGTGCGCTTCAATAATATCGTTTCTTTTACCGACCGCCGCAGCATTGCCAGCGAATTCGGCGCGTATATCCTGGAAGTTGAAGTGCCGATGGTTAAACTGGTTTTTTTTAACGAACTGCTGCCGCATCATGCTTTGCATGGCGAAGCCGAATATCTGGTGATTGGCGGCGATTACCGGGTCAAAGTGCAGCGTTAGGGGAAATATGTCTACGGAACAAATATTGAACAGCGCGTTAGGCGCCTATTTGGGCTTTGCCTGCGGCGATGCGCTCGGGGCGACGGTAGAGTTTATGACGCCGAAACAAATCCAGAAACGCTACGGCATGCATCAGGATATGATCGGCGGCGGCTGGCTGGCCCTGGAAGCGGGCCAAGTCACCGACGACACGCAAATGTCGCTCGCCGTAGGGCAAGCCATTATCGATCATCAGGGTTGGAACATTCAGGCCGTCGCCGATAATTTCGTCGCCTGGCTGGAAAGCGATCCGCCGGATATAGGCAATACCTGCCGCCGCGGCATCATGCGCTACCGGGATAGCGGCGAACTGTTCGGTTTGCCTCGCGATGATGACGCAGGAAACGGCGCCTGCATGCGCAACCTGCCGGTGGTGCTGGCGACCTTAAACCGGCCGGACTGTTTCGAGGAATGGAGTTTGCAGCAAAGCCATATTACCCATAACAACCCGTTGTCCGATGCGGCTACCTTAACGCTGGGGCGAATCGTCAATCTGTTGATTAACGGACAGGATATGGTCGCCTGCAAACAGGAAGCCGAACGATTGATCGGTCAATACGGCGAATTTGCCTATAGCTCTTATCCGGGCAAAGCCTCGGGCTATATTGTCGATACCGTGCAGACGGTTTTGCATTATTTTTTCAGTACCGACAGTTTTGAAGCCTGCCTGATTGCAACCGTTAATCAGGGTGCTGATGCCGATACCACAGGCGCACTGGCCGGCATGCTGGCAGGGGCAAAATATGGCGTTAGGCAAATTCCGGAGCGCTGGTTGACGAAGCTGGATCAGCAGGTTGCCGATCGGATACGTCAACAGACGACGGGGCTTATCCGTCTTTCGGGATTGCTGTAAAACCTGTTTGGTTCTATCGGGTTTGGATTCCCCCGTATCCTACAGAACCGGCTGATTTAACGGCAGCGATAGACGTTAAAGCCCGATAACCACCGGTATAAAAGCCGTGCGATTTGCCGGACGATGTCAAAACTCCGTTATCCATTCGCCGGACAGGCGACAGCGTACACTCCCTGCTTCATTCGATCCAACCGCAACTGCTCCAGCTTTTCATAATACGGATAGATCGTTGCACATAGTTCACTGCCGGCACGATATGCCGCCGGCTGCGGATCGCCGGCGAATTTTCCCGCATTTTTCGAATGCAAGCCGGAGCGGGATTTCATCGCTGCCAGTTCTGTGAGCGTGTGCGCTATTGAAAATAAATCCAGCAGCTCCGACCAGACGATTTGCGGCAACTGGTTATAGTTCAGCAAAATCAATTCGTCCGTCTGACGGCAAGCCGCGCTGAAAAAGTGCGCCAGAACTTTTACGCAATACCCATCCAGATCGCCGGGCGACAGCGGTTCGGGATCGAGTTCCAGCAGCGCCGAATCCACCAGTCCCGGCACCATTTGCGGCCCTCTTTGCCGTTGATGGGACGCCAATACCTCTTCCGGTTTTCGATACATAAAAATAAAAGGCGTATCGGGAAAAGCCTTGCGAAACAGCGGTAGGCTTTTTATATGCCAGCTATCGAGTTTGATGAAAAAATGGCGTTCTTCCGCGAAACGTTTTTGTCCTAATGCCCCAACCAATTGCCGCAATGTTTTTTCCGCCCCATTTTGTTCAGGTTGGGCATGGTAGAGGCTTAGATAGGAATCGATGATAGGCGGTTCCGACAGCACGATACAGCTGGGCAGGGAGGCGAGCAATTGGGACAGTAGCGTCGAACCGCAACGCGAGGTATGAAAAATGAAAGCCGTTGGCGTCAGCGAGTTCTCGAATGCATCCAGTGCATTGAAAGCCGTTTGCACGCAGAGCCTTTTATCCTGGTTGAGACTGGAGACACTATTGTAAAAAAAAGGTTCGCTAAAGCGTTTTTCGCCGAAGAAACGCCACCACAGTTTATCGTTCCTGGCTACAACCGGATACCAGCCCGACAGGGATGCCAATTGTTCAAACGGCACATCCTGACCGCGAAGCAGTGCGCGCTCATTCGCGGAAAAATTTTCATTCATGAGCTTGTTCCAGATTTTTGCATGGCAATCAATCTTTCAGCCATCTGTTTTGCAGGCTCATTATTCATGGCGATTAAGCTCGAGATAATCGCCCCCACGTTTTTATCGTTAATCGAAGGATCGCCGTATTTGGGAGGAGCGTCCGGTATAAAACCGGCATCCTGAAAAACATTCTCCAACCAGGGATTGACGATGCAATCCAGCATCAGGTGTATTCTCGGTTTTTGGCTTTCGTTATTCACGCCGTGCAGGCAATTGGCATTTAAATACCAGGCATTTCCGGCGGAAAAATGAACCTCTTCGTCTTCGATCGTGAAGCAAATGTCCGGCGTGGTGACTATCGGAATATGCAGCCGGGCCATGCCGTCCTCGAATGAGGTTCCCCTATCCG
>JBAQYH010000411.1:0-1656 GCA_049299935.1 Methylobacter sp.
TTGCCCGCGGACAATCCATTGATCGGCACTTGGGTACAAATTGACAAGAAGGAGATCACTTACCTTCATTTCGGAAACGGAGGGCACGCGGGCAAGATGGTTGAAGTCGAACTCCACGAAAACGGCATGCTAAAGACGGAAAGCTTTACGGTCTCCGTAACGACCGTGGGCGAGAACAACTACCTGAGTGTTCAAGCGACTCTACTCCCCCCTACGTATTTTCTTCTGAAGTATCGCCTAACTGAAAAAAATATTCTCACGCTCTGGCCCGCCAATTACCCATTTATGGCCAATGCTGTTCAAAAAGGTATGATCGCTGGCACCTCGGAATCGAAATCCCTCATTCCTCGAGTACTCTTATCGACAGATTCCGAAAACCTCCAACGCTTTGTTGGTGAACACGACAGCCAAATGTTTTCTGAGAAAGTCGGTGAATTTCGGCGAGTGTCCTAACAACGCGCGTAAGCCGGGTAGGGTGGGCACGTTTTTTGTGCCCACGCTGTGAGCGGTGGTCATTTCCCCGTGCGCATAAAACGTGTCCACCCTACCGGGCTTTAGCCGGCGTAGCTCGCGTAGGGCGGATGAGGCCGAAGGCCGTTATCCGCCGAATGAAAGAGGTGAAATCAGTCATCCATGTGGCGGATAACGCTGCGCTCATCCGCCCTACATAGGCTGTGGTGCTGAATTATGGCTACGGTGCTGGAATCATCGACGGGTTTCCCCTTCTGCACCGCCTCGTCTGGCCGGAAAAACCGGGGGAAGTCGGCGAGCACTGTCTGAGCGCAAAGCGCGAGTTGCGCAGCCGCCCGGCTTTTCCGGTCAGGCGAGGGAAGTCCGCAGGACCGGTGCGGCAGGGGTCGCCTTCTTTCGGTTACCTTGCTTGGCGAAGCAAGAAAGGTGACCAGCCGCCGGGCTGCCCCCGGCTATCTAAACATCAGCGCGTAGCGCTTCAAAACTCAATCACCGCGCCCTTTGCCATGACCATGGCCGTGTTCCTTGCGCGCCCTCTGCCGCGGTCATTGTCGCGACCTTCGTCGCGGCGTTCATTTCTGTAGCCGCCGCGTTCACGGTAGCCCGGCACGTACACGTCGTTGTACCAGCTATCTTCGACAAAGTAGACCGGCCGGCCGCAGGCGTTGTACTCGCGGCAGTGTTTACTCCATTTCCTGGCGTGGCCGGGCGGCACATGCAGGTAGATCGGCTCGAACGGCTCGCCGCGCGGCACCCGTTGGATGATTATCGGTTTCGGATAGAGCAGTAGCGGCTGGGGGTAGTTGCCGATGTCGATATGCCCATAAAAACCAGGCTGACCGACGCTGATCGACACGCCGATATCGCCGGCGTACGCGGAGGCGGTAGCTGCAAAGAGCAGTGCTGCGCAAAGAATACGTTTCATGTTGGAACTCCTATCAATAAGGGTTTAATTCTGATGAGACTTATATCAGCATCCCATGTTCCATAAAACGCATGATGGTGCGATTCGACGACACCAGAAAAGAATTACCTTGCTGGACAGTGTCCGGGTGAAAGCAGTAAATTCCGGCCTTGAGCTTATGTTGCTGAGGATGATGGTCATGAATGTTTCGCGGTTCTGTGTTGCCTGGTCGATTTCCTTGCTGGCGTGCGCCGCCCAGGCCGAAAATTTCGCGCTGATCA
>JBAQYH010000412.1:0-5641 GCA_049299935.1 Methylobacter sp.
GTCTGGCGGCGGCAAAGGCGGGTAAAACCGTGTTGCTGGCTAATAAAGAAGCGCTGGTGATGTCGGGTTCGATTTTTATGCAAGCCGTCAGCGATTCGGGAGCGCAATTGCTGCCGATTGACAGCGAGCATAATGCGATATTCCAGTGCATGCCTGCCGGTTATAAAACCGGTATGCAGGCGAAACAAGCCAGACGCATTCTGTTGACCGCTTCGGGTGGCCCTTTTCGGGCAATGCCTGTCGAGCAACTGGTCAATGTGACGCCCGCTCAGGCGGTGGCTCACCCGAACTGGGATATGGGCAGGAAAATTTCCGTGGATTCGGCAACGATGATGAATAAAGGCCTGGAGATGATTGAGGCTTGTATTTTATTCGATATGTCCCCAGATCAGATTCAAGTGGTCATTCATCCGCAAAGCGTTATCCATTCGATGGTCGATTATGTGGACGGAACGGTTCTGGCGCAAATGGGCAATCCCGATATGCGCATACCGATTGCCTATTCAATGGCTTGGCCGGAGCGCTTCGATTCGGGCGTTGATCCGCTAAATATCTTTGACGTCGGCCGCATGGATTTTGAAGAACCGAACCTGGAACGGTTTCCCTGCCTGCGTCTGGCCTTTGAGGCAATTGAAGCCGGCGGCACCATGCCGACTGTTTTAAATGCGGCCAATGAAATTGCAGTGGAGGCATTTTTAAATGAACAGGTTCGCTTTACCGATATTCCGGTTATTATTGAACGCTGCATGAAAAAATTCGAGGCCAAGCCTGCCGATACGCTGGAAATTATTTTAGCCGCGGATCAACAGGCCAGGCTGGTATCTACACAGATTATTGGAGAGCTTAATAATTGATGGATTTGCTGCATACACTGTTTTATTTCATAGTTGCGATAAGTGTCCTGGTTTCATTCCATGAATTCGGACACTTCTGGGTCGCGCGTAAAGCCGGGGTAAAAGTACTCCGGTTCTCCATCGGCTTTGGCAAAGTTTTATGGTCATATCAGAAAAAGCCTGATGCGACAGAGTATGTGATATCGGCAATTCCGCTGGGCGGTTATGTCAAGATGGTTGACGAGCGGGAAGGCGAAGTTAAGGAAGCCGACTTGCCGTATGCCTTCAACCGCCAGTCTTTATTTGCCAGAACGGCCATAGTCGCTGCCGGTCCCCTGTTTAATCTGGTGCTCGCCGTGGCGTTGTTCTGGAGCGTGCTGGTTATCGGCGAGATGGGCATAAAACCGATACTCGGCGCGGTAGAGCAGGGTACATTGGCCGCAGCCGCAGGCTTTGTCGAAGGCGACGAAATTGTCTCGGTTAACGGCAAAGCGACGCCTACATGGACCGAGGCCATGGGCGTATTGGTCTCCTTGGCGCTTGATGGCGAGCAAAGCATAAAAGTCGCGGTAAAAAACTTCGACGACCAACAAAATACCAGGACGCTTAATCTAACCGATAAAGACAGTGAAAATCCCGACGTGCTTTATCAACGGTTAGGCTTTAAACCCTGGTCCCCTAAATTACAACCCATCATAGGGAAAGTGCTTCCCGATAGCGCCGCATTGGCTGCCGGCTTAAAGCAAGGCGACCTGATTGTCAGCGCTGACGATACACCCATCAACGACTGGATGCAGTGGGTGGCTTATGTGAAAAGCCACGCCGGTGTCGCAATTAAGTTGGTGATTGAGCGCGATGGCGTGCGCTTACCGGCAACCATTACGCCGAAAAGCGTCGTCGTTGGACAAAATACCGAGGGCAAAGTCGGTGCATCGGTTTATGTGCCGGAAGCGCTGATGAAATCGGTGACAGTTGAATATTCGTTGTCGCCGCTGGCTGCGATACCTGTTGCGTTGGAAACCACCTATTATTATTCAGTCACCAGTTTGAAAATGATGGGCAAGATGTTGATCGGCAGGGCTTCCGTAGAAAACTTAAGCGGCCCTATCAGTATCGCCCAGTATGCGGGACAGTCCGCCACCATGGGCTTGGTGCCTTTTTTAAAATATATGGCCTTGGTCAGCGTCAGTTTAGGCATATTGAATTTATTGCCGATACCGGTGCTGGATGGCGGGCACCTGTTGTTTTTTGCAATAGAAGGCATTAAAGGCCGTCCCGTTTCGGAAAGGGCGCAAATCTTCTTTCAACAAATCGGTATTGCATTACTCGTGTCATTGATGGCATTGGCGATGTTTTTGGATGTTGAGCGTTTATTTCAATAATTCAGGAATGCGGTAGATTGATAGCCGCCCTAGGTTCTCGTCTTATAAATCAATTAAGGAATATTATGAGAAAAGCTTTTAAGATTGCCGCGTTATCGCTATTCGGCCTGACTTTTTCCGTTGCGCATGCGGATGAAAATGCTATCAGGCAAGCGCTGGCTAAAGTCATGCCATCGGTAAAAGTCGGTTCAGTTAAAGCCTCTGAAATCAACGGTCTCTATGAGGTTACCGTCGGCGGCAATATAGTTTATGTTTCCGATGATGGTAAGTATTTAATTCAAGGGCACTTGATTGATGTGGCCGCACGTACGGACTTAACCGAAGAAAAATTGGGCGGCGCTCGCAAACAGGCCCTCGAAAAACTCGGTGTCGATAAAATGATCGTTTTCAAACCCAAAACCAGTAAATATACGGTCAGCATCTTTACCGATATAGACTGCGGCTATTGCCGTAAGTTGCATTCGGAACTCGATCAATACATGGCTGAAGGCATTACTATCCAGTATTTGTTCTTCCCCAGGGCCGGTAAAGGTTCCGATTCATACGACAAAGCCGTATCGGTCTGGTGCGCCGATGACCGCAAAGCGGCTTTAACCGCCGCCAAAAAAGGCGATACGCCCCCCGCTAAAACCTGCGCCAACCCGGTTGATGAGCACATGCAATTGGCCGAGGAATTTGAAGTAAAGGGAACGCCGATGATGGTTACCGAAAAAGGCAACATCTTTCCGGGTTACCTGCCTGCAAAGCAGCTGGCTGAAGCGCTGGCAGACGAAAAAGGTCAGAAATAAGCAGATTGCTCGAAATGTAAGGGCGGCTTCGGCCGCCCTTTTAATTAGTAGGGCGTGCCGTGCGCGCCTTTTTTCGTTCAATGAGGCTCAGTTACACCATCCCCTTAAGCCGGTAAAGCAATTCCAAAGCCTGTCTCGGGCTTAGCTCATCCGGGTTCATATCTTCCAGCAAGCCCACTGCCGGATGGCATTCCTTCGACGAAAACAAATCCAGCTGGTTAACCCCGGTTTCCGCCTGCTGTTCAATATAGGCATGATCTTCCAAATGCCGTAATTTGGCCTTGGCCTTATCAATCACCGAACGGGGCACACCGGCTAACGAGGCCACCTGCAATCCGTAGCTTTGGCTGGCCGGGCCGTCTTTGACCGCATGCAGGAAAATAATCTTGTCGCCATGCTCCATCGCATCCAGATGCACGTTTGCGATGGTTTTTTGTTCATCGGGCAGCGTGGTCAATTCAAAATAATGCGTCGCAAACAGCGTAAACGCCTGGGTTTCTTTAGCCAGATGATCGGCGCAGGCCCAGGCCAGCGACAGGCCGTCAAAGGTGCTGGTGCCGCGGCCGATCTCGTCCATCAAGATCAGGCTTTTCGAGGTGGCGTTATGGAGGATGTTGGCGGTTTCCGACATCTCCACCATAAACGTAGAGCGGCCGCTGGACAGGTCGTCGGACGCGCCGATACGGGTGAAAATCTTGTCGACAGGACCGCAGGTCAAGGCTTTTGCCGGAACATAACAGCCGATATGGGCAATCAACACGATCAGCGCGGCTTGGCGCATGTAAGTCGATTTACCGCCCATGTTCGGGCCGGTAATGACCAGCATCCGGCGTCGGCTGGAAAACGACAAGTCATTCGGCACAAACGGAATGTCAGAAACCTGTTCGACGACCAGATGCCGGCCTGCCTCAATCGATATGCCGGGTTTATCGGCCAGCGTCGGTTGCGATAAATTCAAGGTCTCGGCGCGTTCCGCGAAGTTGACCAGTACATCCAGCTCGGCCAGTGCGGCGGCGCATTGCTGCAACGGGATTAGCGAAGCGCCGATGATGTTCAGCAATTCGTCGTACAAAGCTTTTTCGAAAGACAGCGATTTTTCCTTGGCGCTGAGCACCTTGTCTTCAAACGATTTCAGTTCCTCGGTAATGTAACGTTCAGCGCCTTTTAAGGTCTGCTTCCGGGTGTAATGCGCGGGGACTTTTTCCGCATGCAGGTTGGAAATCTCAATGTAGTAGCCATGCACGCGGTTGTAATTGACCTTCAGCGTGCTGATGCCGGTCGCCGCTTTTTCCCGGTTCTCCATGTCGATCAGGAACTGGTCGGCGTTCTGGCTCAAATTGCGCAACTCGTCCAGTTCCTGATGGTAGCCCTGCGCAATCACGCCGCCGTCCCGGATCAGCACCGGCGGATTGTCGATGATGGCCGCTTGCAGCAGTTTTAACATCTCAGGCTGTTCGCCAATCTGCTCGCATAACAGCGTCAGTTGCGGGTTATCTCCGCCGGACAGCGCCTGTTGCAGCGCAGGCAACACCGCCAGGGTATTGCGCAACACCAGCAAATCGCGGGGACGCGCCGATTTTAACGCGATGCGGGAACTGATCCGTTCAATATCACCGACCTGCCGCAGATGGTTTTGAATATCACGATACAACAAGACATTCAGCAGGGTATCGATACAGGCATAGCGGTTGTTCAGGATGTCGCGGTCGCGCAGCGGCCGGTTGATCCAGCGCCGCAAACAGCGGCTGCCCATCGCGGTTGCGGTTTTATCCAGCACCCCGAACAGCGTGTATTGCAATTGCCCGGACGGGTGAAAATCCAGTTCAAGATTACGGCGGCTGGACGCATCCAGCAAAATGCTGTCGTCGCTGCTTTCGGTGCGGATGCCCTGAATATGCGGCAGTGCGCTTTGCTGGGTGTCCTTAACATATTGCAGCAAACCGCCTGCAGCGGCGATCGCGGCGGGCATGTTTTCGCAGCCGTAACCTTTCAAATCAAGGGTGTTAAACTGCTTTAACACCAATTGTTTGGCGCTTTCCGCTTCAAAATGCCAGGGCGGCCTTCTGCACAAGCCGCTACGCTGCTTTAAACTTGCAGGCAGAGGCCAGTCCTCGCTAAACAGCAGTTCGGCAGGGTTAAGGCGGCCTATTTCGCTCAATAACTGGTCGATGGATTCAACCTGCTGCAATACGAAGCGGCCGCTGGTTAAATCCAGGCCGGCGATGCCGTGCTGTGCATTTGGGAACGAGCATACCGCGACCAACAGATTATCTTTCCGGTCTTCCAGCAAGGCTTCGTCGGTAACGGTGCCGGGCGTTACGATGCGCACCACTTTGCGTTCGACCGGGCCTTTTGACGTTGCAGGGTCGCCGATTTGTTCGCAGATTGCGATGGATTCGCCGTGTTTTAACAGCTTCGCAAGATAGCCTTCAGCTGCGTGATAAGGGATGCCCGCCATAGGGATCGGAAGTCCCGCAGATTGGCCCCGGCTGGTCAGCGTAATGTCCAGCAGTTGCGAGGCCTTTTTGGCGTCGTCGAAAAACAGTTCGTAAAAGTCCCCCATACGGTAAAACAACAAGGTATCGGGGTGTTCGGCCTTGATGCGCATAAATTGCTGCATCATCGGGGTGTGCTGGTC
>JBAQYH010000413.1:0-3874 GCA_049299935.1 Methylobacter sp.
GCTTAGAGCAGGTCGCTTGGCACTATTTTTTTATATAACCCCCTTGCTGCGTTTTGCCGGCAAGTTTAATCGAGAGGAAGTTTACGTGGCAAAAGCGAGTGAGTTAAAAAGAGGAATGGTGGTTGAAATAAACGGCGTACCGCATGTGGTCAAACAGGTCGATGCGAAAAGCCCCTCGTCCCGCGGCGCGTCAACCTTGTACAAGATCCGTTTTACCAATCTTAAAACCGGCCAAAAACTGGATGAGTCGTTGAAAGGGGATGACTTTTTCAAGGATGCCGACCTGGTTCGCGCCAAGGTGCAGTTTTCCTATGTGGACGGGGATAATTACATCTTCATGAACATGGAAGATTACACCCAATACAGTTTGAGCCTCGAGGATCTGGAAGGCCAAATCGAGTATCTGACCGAAGGCCTGGAAGGCATCGTGGCGTTGTTGGTAGACGATGAGATACTGGGCATTGAGTTGCCAAGTTCCGTGGTGCTGCCGATCGTGGAGACGGCTCCGGCCATTAAGGGCGCGACAGCGTCAGGGCGCACCAAAACCGCTAGAGTGACCACCGGGCTGGAGGTTCAGGTGCCCGAGTATCTGGAGACTGAGGAACTGATCAAGATCAATACCGAGACAGGAAAATTCATGTCTCGCGCCTGAGCCATGACGAATCGTTTAACCGTTGCCCAAGGCGAGTTTGAACTGAACCGCCTGCCGAAACGGCCGAGGGAGTTGCTGCGCGCCTGGGATGCGGCCGATGAATACCTGCTCGACACGCTTGCGGAGCAGCAAAAGCTAGCGGAGGGCGCGCGGGTTCTGATCGTGAATGACGGTTTCGGCGCGTTGGCCGTGGCGCTGAATGCTTACCGGCCTTATGCGATGTCGGATTCCTATCTGTCGCAGCAGGCGACACGGCTCAACCTCGCCGTAAATAACTTGCCTGAACACAGCGTCAACTTGCTGAACAGCCTTGAAATGCCGGAGGGCGTGTTCGATCTGGTATTGATTAAAGTGCCGAAGACCCTGGCCTTATTGGAAGACGAGTTGATACGCCTGTATCCGCATTTGACGCCTTCGACCCAGGTTATCGTCGCGGGCATGATCAAGACCCTGCCGCCCTCGGTTTGGAAACTGCTGGAACGCCTGGTCGGGCCGACGACAACCTCTCTGGCTAAAAAAAAGGCGCGGCTGATTTTTGCCACGCCTGATGCGGGGCTTGTCGTTCCGCCCAGCCCTTACCCGGTTTGCTACCGGCTTGAAAATACCGGTTACCTGATCAGCAATCACGCGAACGTATTCTCGCGCGACAGTCTCGATATAGGCACGCGCTTTTTTCTCCAGCATCTGCCGGTTAGGCAGGATGCCTTAGACATTATCGATCTGGGCTGCGGCAACGGCCTGGTCGGTTTAATCGCCGCCGAACGCTGCCCGTCGGCGGCCGTGCACTTTATCGATGAGTCCTTTATGGCGGTGGCATCGGCCAGGGATAACTTTCAGCGTGCTTTTGGCGAGCAGCGTGAGGCGACTTTTCGCGTCGGCGACGGATTGATGGAGGTAGAGTCTGCGTCAGCCGACTTGATTCTTTGTAACCCGCCGTTTCATCAGCAAAATACGGTAGGCGATCAGATTGCCGTCAGCTTGTTTAAGCAATCGAAGAGGGTGTTGCGCAAAGGCGGCGAATTATGGGTGATCGGCAATCGGCATTTGGATTATCACAGCTACCTTAACCGTCTTTTTGGTGCGCATTCGGTTGTTGCCGCCAACTCGAAATTTGTCATCATGAAGGCCGTGTCGGCGGATTAATTCCAGAAATGCAAGGCAAAAAAAACTCCCGTTGCGTGAGCGCCGGGAGCATGAGGGATCAAACAGGAGAGATACTGTTTGAGTAGGATACCAAGAGGTGGTAATAAACTTAGCCGTGTAATCTGCGACTCAAAATCATGTTGCTGAACAGTGCCGCTGATGCAAACATGATGGTTGACACAATAAATTCGCCGGAGATAAAGCCCAGTATACCAACGATAAACATCAGTCCTGATAAAATATCTCTTTGAAAATCAGTCATTTTTAAAGCTCCTTTGCTGTTTTGGGTAAGAGGTACGGAATGTTGGGTATACTATACATGCGCACATATTGGTTGACAATATCAGTAATTATTGATTAATAGTTTCCTGGATGGAGATAATTAGCTTTTAGGTTTAGTTTATTTCAGCATTAAGTACGGAAAAGTTGTTTTGAAATTCTTGTAACTACTCAGCGAATCGAACATCGCAGAGAATTCACTCCCTCTCCAGCAGGAGAGGGATGTTGTGCTTCGCGCTAAGTAGTTACAAATTCTTTACCTAACGAAAGATGGGGCTTGAATCGATGTTTCATCGAGAGTAGCCGGTTGTGACCTTGCAGTAAGCTTTAGATTACTTTGCCTTGCCTTACAGTTGGCGGCTTTGGATAATAGCTGTTATGAATTCCTGTTTTCAGCTGAAAACAACCGAAATTAGTTAATTAAGCTTTGTGATGACAAAGCGTGAGAAGAGGATATGCAGAAAAAAGAATACCCGTTAAGACCAGGAAATCCCTATCCTTCCGGTTCAAGAGCTAAAACCAAGGGCGTTAATTTCTCCATTTTCAGCCGTTATGCGACGTATGTGGAACTTTTGCTCTTTAACACGTCAGACTGCGTTGAACCTTTTCAAACCATCGTGTTGCAGGAAGAACTTAACCGCACTTTTTTTTCCTGGCATGTTTATGTGGTCGGATTGCCGGCCGGTACATGGTATGCATGGCGCATGGACGGGCCTACTCAAGTCCGTGAAGCGGGGTTGCATTTTGATAAGGAGAAGTTGCTGATTGACCCTTGGGTGCGTGCGGTCAGCCACAAACGCTGGAGCCGCAAAGCGGCGTGTCTGCCGGGCGACAATAAGCTTACCGCAATGCGTTGCGTTGTCGTTGACGATCGTTATGATTGGGAAGGCGATGTGCCGTTGCGCATTCGTAGCGAAAAGGCCATTGTTTACGAACTGCATGTAGGCGGTTTTACAAAGCATCCGTCTTCAAAAGTGGCCAATCCGGGCACTTTTTCCGGCTTGATTGAAAAAATCCCTTACCTGCAGGAACTTGGCATTACCCACGTTGAATTATTGCCCGTGATGGCGTTCGATGAGCAGGATGTTCCAAAATACACGGCCGATTTAGGCCTGAAAAATTACTGGGGTTACAGCACCCACAGTTTTTTCAGCCCGCATCCTGGCTACTGCGTCACTCCCGAGCAGGGAACCCACGTAAAGGAGTTCCGCGACCTGGTCAAAGCGCTGCACCGGGCAGGTATGGGCGTCATTATGGATGTTGTATTTAACCATACCGCCGAGGCCGGCGCAGACGGCCCGATCATTAATTTCAGGGGCATAGGCGATGATATTTTTTATCATCACGACAAGAACGACAAGAGCATTCTTCATGACTACACCGGCTGCGGCAACACGGTAAACGCCAATCATCCTCTGGTGGCCAGCTTCATTATCAGCTGCCTGGAATATTGGGTCAGGGAAATGCATGTCGATGGTTTTCGTTTTGATCTCGCCAGCGCGTTAGCGCGAGGAGAGGGGGGCGAAGTCCTGCAAGATCCGCCATTGCTTTGGGCGATCGAACTGTCGGAGCAATTGGCAAAAACCAAGCTGATTGCCGAGGCTTGGGATGCGGCAGGGCTGTACCAGGTCGGCAGTTTCCCTGGTTACCGTTGGGCCGAATGGAACGGCCGATACCGGGATGTCGTCCGGCGCTTTGTGCGCGGGGATAAGGGCCTGATCAACGAGCTTGCAACTCGCATCTGCGGCAGTAACGATTTATACGAGCATAAAGGCCGGCTACCTATTAACAGCATTAACT